>JABDMN010000068.1 GCA_013001485.1 Acidimicrobiia bacterium | reverse complement strand
GGGTCCCATCGGGGATCGTCGGTGTGATCGCCACCGCCGAGCCCGTGATCGGTGCGGCGACGGCATGGGTCTTCCTGAGCCAGTCACTCACCGCGATCCAGGTCGCCGGGGGTCTGCTGGTGGTGGTTTCTATCGCAGCGGTGCAACGGTGGGGCCTACTGAAGCTGGAAGTGCCGTTAGAGGCGGGCCGTTAGGCCAGAGAAACGGCGGCGTCGGCGTTGACCAACACCCGGCCCAGCGGGCCTTCGAACGCGATGGTGACTCCCTCGGGACGATCAAACACCTCGGCAACATGCATGAGTGGCGTGTAGCCGAGGAGCTCCTCGGGATAGGCCGTTAGCGAACCGATGTCGTCCAGCACCAACGCCTCGGCACCGGTCAGACGGAACACGCGGCCGTTGTTGAACTTGATGAACGTGTGGCGGCCCAGGGCCGGGCAATCGTCAGTGGCGATCGAGTGAATGTCCCACTCCGAATCGGCGGCAACACCGAGCATGCGGCGACCTTCGGTGCGAGCCGAGGGGTTACGGAACTTGCCGTACATCGCCGAGACCTTCGACAACGTGTTCGAGACCTCGACAATGTCCTCGGGAGCGAACCGCTGGACACGAACAGTCATCGTGGCGCGCGGACCATCGAGAAACGTCAGCAACCGGGCCAACCCAACGAGCCCAGCAGCAACGGCAGCAATAGCGACAACCTGCATGAGAGGTAGATCGACGGGAAGGCGACCCAGCTTGAGTCAGGCGACCAGCTGCCGGCGACCGGCCACCGGCAAGAGGGACAGACCAGGAACTAGGGACTAGGGACTAGGGACTAGGAACTCAGAAGCCCTGGTTCCACGTTGCCGCCGCAGATCACGAGGACGGGGCAGTCGCCGAGTCGATCGCCGAGCTGCTCGGCCGCAGCGAGTGTGCAGGCGGCAGCGGGCTCGGCCACGATCTTCCCCTCGAGGGCGAGGAAACGCATCGCTTCGAGCGCAGCGTCGTCATCCACCACGACGTTGTCCTCGAAGACGGTCCCGGCCATCTTGATCGTCACGTCGGCGGTGTACGGGGAACCGAGTGTTTTGGCCACCGACGATGGCGTGATGGTGACGGGTTCTCCGGCTTCGATGCTTCGGGCCAGGGCGTCGGCGCCGGTCGTCTCGACGGCCCAGATGTTCACGTCATGGCGGGCAGCCCGCACCGCTGATGCCACACCGGCGATCAGACCACCGCCTCCCACCGACACCACCAGGTCGGTGAGGTCGGGGGCTTCCTCCAATACCTCGAGACCCAGCGTGCCGTTGCCGGCCATCATCGCCGGGTCATCGAACGGATGAGTCTCGGTCCACCCGTCGGCGACGAGCACCGGGATGGCGTCAAAAGCTTCAGCGATGGTGTCGACGAACATGATCTGGGCTCCCCATTCGCGGGTGCCGTCGACGTAGTTCGACGGAGTGTTCGAGGGCATCACCACTGTCACCGGTACTCCCAGCTGGTGGCCCGCATAGGCCAGGCCCTGGGCGAAATTGCCGCCGCTGACACCCACCACGCCTCTGTCCACCTCACCGCGGGACATCACCTGGTTGATGGCGCCTCTTGGCTTGAACGATCCAGTGACCTGGAGGCTCTCCAGCTTGAGTCGGGTGCGCCTTCCGAGTCGGCGGGACACCGCAGACGACACCACCGTTGGGGTGCGGAGAAGGTGCGGCGAGAGCTTGAGACGGGCGGCCTCGATGTCACGCAGGTCTATCACCTGGCCGAGTTTCGACGGTTGGCAGGTGCTTGTGCAACCGGGAACGGAACGTTGCGAAACCGTGTTGTTACCGTGCGATGCAAGGAGACGAATACATGAAGATGTTTGGAAAGCAACTGCGACTGATCACGTCTGACCGCGCCCTCGAAGGCCGCGACCAGCCACTCGAAGTGCACGACATGCACTTCGTGAACGGCAACCAGATCAAACCGCCGTTCCCCGACGGACTCGAGGTCGCCTACTTCGGCCTGGGCTGCTTCTGGGGTGCCGAGCGCATCTTCTGGCAGCTCCCCGGCGTGTACACCACGGCCGTGGGATATCAGGGTGGGTTCACCCCGAATCCGACGTACGACGAGGCGTGCAGCGGCTACACCGGACACACCGAGGCAGTCCAGGTGGTCTACGACCCCAACGTCATCGCCTACGACGACTTGCTCAAGGCGTTTTGGGAGGGTCACGACCCGACTCAGGGAATGCGGCAGGGCAACGACGTCGGCACGCAGTATCGATCGGCGATCTACACGACGTCCGATGAGCAGGCCAAGGCTGCGGAACGCTCCAAGAACATGTACCAGCAGTCGTTGAGCAACGCCCGGTACGGGCGAATCACGTCGGAGATCAAGAAGGCGCCCGAGTTCTACTTCGCCGAGGACTACCACCAGCAGTATCTGGCCAAGAACCCCAACGGGTACTGCGGCATCGGTGGCACCGGAGTGAGTTGCCCGGTTGGAGTGGTCGAAGCCTGATGAGCATCGACCTGGCGGGCTTCGTCACGTTCTTCAAGGATCACGCGCTCGAGCACGGCTTCCATGTACACGGCGAGCGTCACTTCCTCGAGACGTACTCGCTGCGACAGGCATGGGAGATCGACCTGCATCCCGAAGAGGCCTGCGACGGCCCGCTCGACTTGAACCTCACGTTCGACGTCGAGCCTCGAGTTCTGCTGGCCGCCGAGGACGCCGTCGAGGCGGAATCCGATGCTTGGGACCTGGACCTGCCGCTGCTGTTCAACTGGGCGTTGCCCCCACTGTCCACTGCCCCGGACCTGTTGGTGCTCGCAACTGAACTGGCCGGCGTCGGCGGTCCCTCGCTGCCCATCGAGGTCTCGGCATCCGACAGCTACGGGGCGGTGTCCGATGGCATCGTCCAGACGCTGTCGCTGACGGGTCGAGTCGACGTGTCGGTGCCCAAGGTGTTCACGGATCCCGAGGCGCTGTGTGACGTATTCGAGCACTGTCGCGACGTCAGCCGCTACCTGCTCGACAACGCCCATCCATGGACCTGAGGCCATCGGTAGGCTTGAGACTTCTCGACCTGGGGGCGAACACATGAGACGAATCCGACGACTGCTGATGGGGTTCGCGTTCCTCAACGTGGCCTTCGTGCTGATCGCCCGCCTGGTGATTCGGCCCCGAGTCCCTTCGTTTGGTGGCGCCGATGACAACTCGGTGAGGATCTCCGCAATCACCGACGGTGCCGAGTTCGTCTCCCACGCCCCGGCTCTGCGCGATGTCGAGGTGATCGCCATGATGGGCGGTGTCCAGCTCGACCTGCGCAACGCCACGCTCGCTGACGGTGCCACGCTGCGGGTTACGGCGGCGATGGGCGGCGTACAGGTCTTCGTGCCGGAGAAGTGGAAGGTGAGGGTCACCAGCCAGGTCGTCGCCGGCGGTGTCAACACCGATGTCACCCCTGCCGAACACCTGCCTCCCGAGAACCCGATGCTGATCGTCGATGTGCGCGCCTTCATGGGCGGCGTCGACATCAAGGCGAAGTGACCCTCGACGAGCCAATACGTCAGGCACTGCGCACCGACCTGACGATCGACATCACTACGACAGGCCGGGTTTCGGGCGAGTCGCGTCGAATCGAGATCTGGTTCTTCAACCTCGACGACCGGGTGTTCATCACCGGGACCCCCGGTGCTCGCGACTGGTACGCCAACCTGGTTGCCAACCCGGAATTCACGTTCCACCTGAAAGAGTCGGTGACCGCCGACATCCCTGCAGTGGCCATACCCATCCTCGACGACGACGCCCGCCGAGCCGTGTTCGAAGTCCTGGTGCCGCGGTTCGGCTTTGGCGACACCAATCTCGAGCGCTGGATCGCGGCCAGCCCGTTGGTCGAAGTGATGTTCTCGTAGCCGGGCCGGTCAGGATTTCCCGAGTAGATTCGGCGGGGCGGTAACCGGGAGGGAAACATGGCGAATACGGTGCGGGCGGCTCTCGTACAGACGGCGTGGACAGGCGACAAGGACTCGATGGTCGACAGGAACGTCGAGTTGGCACGAGAGGCGGCCGAACAGGGTGCCCATGTGTTGTGCTTCCAGGAGCTCTTCAACGCCCCGTATTTCTGTCAGGTCCAAGACGACGAGCACAAGGACACTGCAGAGCTCGTACCGGACGGCCCCACCACCCAGCGGATGATCGAACTCGCCAAGGAAACCGGCATGGTTCTGGTTGTGCCGATATACGAGAAGCACGACGACGGCTTCCTCTACAACACCGCGGCCGTCATCGATGCCGACGGGAGCTACCTCGGTAAGTACCGCAAGACCCACCTGCCTCATGTCGGCGGGTTCTGGGAGAAGTTCTACTTCCGCCCTGGCAACCTCGGGTACCCCGTGTTCGACACTGCCGTTGGTCGGATCGGCGTGTACATCTGTTACGACAGACACTTCCCTGAGGGGTGGAGGGCACTCGGGTTGAAGGGCGCCAAGATCGTGTTCAACCCATCAGCGACCAGCCGTGGGTTGTCGATGTATCTGTGGAACCTCGAGCAACCGGCCGCGGCGGTCGCCAACGAGTACTTCATCGGGGCGATCAACCGGGTCGGTAAGGAACCGTACGGGGACAACGACTTCTACGGGTCGTCGTACTTCGTCGACCCTCGTGGGCAGCTCGTCGGTGACGCCGCTTCGGACACCGAAGAAGAGGTGATCGTGCGGGATCTCGACCTCGATCAGCTCGAAGAGGTCCGCAAGGTCTGGGCGTTCTACCGCGATCGCCGTCCGGACGCCTACGGCGACATCACGGCACCCTGAGGCCGGCCGTGGGTATTCACGACGACCTTCTCGCCCGACACCGTGAGGTGCTGCCGTCGTGGATGGCCCTCTACTACGACGATCCGATAGCCCTCGTCGATGGCGAGGGCCGCCATGTGTGGGACGCCGACGGCAACCGGTATCTGGACTTCTTCGGCGGCATCCTCACCACGATGTCTGGGTACAAGATTCCCGAGGTCGTCGAGGCCATCCGGACCCAGGCCGGCAAGATGCTGCACACCTCGACGCTGTATCTGATCGAGTCCCAGATCGAGCTGGCCGAGAGGATCGCCGAGCTGTCCGGGATACCCGACGCCAAGGTGTTCTTCACGAACTCCGGCACCGAGGCGAATGACGCCGCACTGATGCTGGCGACCCAGTCGAGGCGATCCAATCAGATCCTGGCGATGCGCAACAGCTACCACGGCAAGTCGCATTCGGCGGTCGCCATCACCGGCAACGCTGCCTGGTCGGCCACAACCTTGACGCCGTTCCACACCGTGTATGTCCACAGCGGGTACAAGTACCGGAGCCCGTTCGGGCACCTCCCCGATGACGCCTTCATCGAGGCCTGCGTTGACGACCTCGAGGACCTGTTGCGTACAGCAACCGCGGGCGATGTCGCCTGCCTCATCGCCGAGCCGATCCAGGGTGTCGGAGGTTTTGCCACACCGCCCGAAGGTTTCTATGGCGCCCTCAAGGAGGTGCTCGACCGCCACGGCATCCTCTTCGTCAGCGACGAGGTACAAACCGGATGGGGCCGGACCGGGGAGAACTTCTGGGGGTATCAGGCGCACGGGCTCGTCCCCGACATGCTGACGTTCGCCAAAGGACTCGGAAACGGCCTCGCCATCGCCGGGGTCGTTGCACGAGCCGAGATCATGGACTCTCTCCAGGCGAACTCGATCTCGACGTTTGGCGGCAACCCGCTGTCGACCGCCGGAGCGCTTGCCAACCTCAACTACCTGCTCGAACACGACCTCCAGAACAACGCCCACAAGATTGGCCAGCAACTCCAGGACGGTCTCCATCGTCTCTCCGACGAAGTGGAGGAGATCGGTGAGGTGCGAGGCAAGGGCCTCATGCTGGGCGTCGAGTTCGTCGCACGCGGAGGGACGGCACCCGATCCCGGGCTGACTGGCCAGGTGATGGAGGCTGCCAAGGCCCACGGTCTGCTTGTCGGTAAGGGCGGCCTACACGGCAACGTCCTGCGGATCGCACCGCCATTGAGTCTCACCGAAGAAGAAGCCGAAGAAGGTCTGTCGATGGTGCGAGAGGCCATCAACGACGTGGTACCAGACTGATCAGGAGGACGTGATGACAACGACGCTCATCCAGGGCGGCACGGTGGTGACGGCTACCGAGACGATGCAGGCCGACGTGTTGATCGACGGAGAGAAGGTCGTTGCGATCTATGCGTCCGGGGCGGTCGGAGAAATCGCCGTGGACACCGTGATCGATGCCGGCGGCAAGCTGGTCCTTCCCGGCGGCGTCGACGTACACACCCACATGGAGCTTCCGTTCGGCGGGACGTCGGCGTCGGACACGTTCGAGTCGGGGACTCGTGCGGCGGCGTGGGGCGGCACCACGACCATCGTCGACTTCGCCGTGCAGACGATTGGCGAACCGATGATGGCTGGTTACGAACAGTGGATGGCCAAGGCCGACGGCAACTGTGCCATCGACTACGGGTTTCACATGATCGTGTCGGACGTCAACGAGCAGACGCTCAAGGAGATGGACGTCCTGATGGGCGAGGGCGTGACGAGCTTCAAGCTCTTCATGGCGTATCCCGGGGTTTTGTACTCGAACGACGGTCAGATCTTCCAGGCGATGCAAAAGACCGCCGAGAACGGCGGCATGATCATGATGCACGCCGAAAACGGCATCGTCATCGACGTTCTGCGTGACCAGGCCCTGGCACGTGGTGAGACCGATCCGATCTATCACTCCACGACGCGCCCACCGATCACCGAGGCCGAGGCCACCCACCGGGCTATCGCGTATGCCGAACTCGCCGGATCTCCGCTGTACATCGTCCACATGTCTGCCAAGGAAGCGGTGGCCGAGGTGGCCGCCGCTCGCGATCGGGGCAGCAACGTGTTCGGTGAGACCTGCCCGCAGTATCTGTTCCTCGGCTGGGACAACCTGCAGGAACCCGGCTTCGAGGGCGCCAAATACGTGTGCTCGACCCCGGTGCGCAACTGGGACGAAGGCCACCAGGAAGCCATGTGGAAGTACCTGGCCACCAACGACCTCCAGGTGGTGTCGACCGATCACTGCCCGTTCTGCATGAACGATCACCCGGTGCTGGGAACCCAGAAGCGCCTCGGCGAAGGCGACTTCACGGCCATCCCGAACGGGCTACCTGGGGTCGAGGAGCGGATGCGGTTGATCTATCACGGAGCGGTGTCCGAGGGTCGGCTCAGCCTCAATCTTTTCGTCGAGGTCACCGCAACGGCTCCGGCCAAGATGTTCGGTCTGTATCCCCAGAAGGGCACGATTGCGATCGGCTCTGACGCAGACATCGTGATCTTCGATCCCGGCGTCACCACCACGATGTCGGTTGACACGAACCACATGGATGTCGACTACTCCTGTTACGAGGGCAAGGAAGTCGAGGGCAAGATCGAGACCGTGCTGGCCCGCGGCAAGGTGTTGATCGACAACGATCAGTACCTTGGGGCCAAAGGCGACGGCAAGTACCTGGCTCGCGGCACCAACCAGTACCTGATCTGACCGATGACGCTGATAAACCACTGGATCGAGGGAAAGACCTGGGACGGGGCTCCCGAACGCACCGGACCGGTGTTCGACCCGGCAACGGGCCAACAGACGGCCGAGGTGGCCATGGCGTCGCAC
>JABDMN010000060.1 GCA_013001485.1 Acidimicrobiia bacterium | reverse complement strand
GCCGACAGCAGGCCATCTCCGGTGGTGCGGTCTTCGAGGAGGATGTGGCCCGACTGTTCGCCGCCGACCACGGCCTTGTGCTCCTTCATGGCCTCGAGGACGTAACGATCGCCGACCTTTGTCTCGATGACGTCGATGCCAGCCTGTTTCATCGCCTGGCGGAATCCCAGATTCGACATGACGGTGGCGACAACGGTGTTGCCGGCGAGCTTGCCGTTGTCCTTGAGGTGTTTGGCAACGATGGCCATCAACACGTCGCCATTGACGATCTCGCCGTTCTCGTCGACCGCGATGAGCCGGTCGGCGTCTCCATCGAAGGCGAGCCCGATGCGGCCCGATGCCTTGGCGGCAAGAACCTCGGGGTGAGTAGCGCCGCACCCCTCGTTGATATTGGTGCCATCGGGATCGGCGGCGTAGACCTCGACATCAGCCTTGAGAGCATCGAACAGCTGAGGAGCGGCGGCGAAGGCAGCGCCATTGGCACAGTCGATGGCGAGTTCGACTCCGCGCAGGGAGTACTGAGCCTTGTGCCGCAGGAAACCCACGTATCGATCGACGGCGTCGCTCATCACCGTCTGGAGGCCGATCAGATGCCCGATCGCAGGTTCGTGAGTCCGTGCGAAACCATCCTCGATGGCCTTCTCGGAGTCGTCGTCGAGCTTCGCGCCATCACGCCCGAAGAACTTGATCCCGTTGTCCGGAGCCGGATTGTGCGAAGCGCTCACCATCACGCCGTACCGGGCACTCGCCTCCCTGGTGAGTCGTGAAACTGCACCCACCGGGACGATGCCGAGGTCGACGGTGTCCACCCCGACGCTGTTGAAGCCGGCGTGGAGTGCAGCGGCCAGCATCGGACCCGAACGTCGCGTATCCCTGCCGATGACGGCGACGCCGTCGATGAGGGCTCCAGCGGACCGGGCGAGCCCGACGGCCAGCTCAGGTGTGATGTCGGCGTTGGCTACGCCACGAACGCCATCGGTTCCGAAGAGGCGTCGGCTCACCGCTTGGTGTACTGCGGGGCCCGGCGCGCTTTGCGAAGGCCGTACTTCTTCCGCTCGACCTTGCGGGAGTCGCGGGTGAGAAGGCCTTCCTTCTTGAGTGCTCCGCGATATTCGGGGTCCAGCTCGACCAGAGCCCTGGCGATTGCCAACCGAAGGGCATCACTCTGACCTGTGGTGCCTCCGCCGTGGAGCTTGGCATGGACGTCGTAACGGCCTTCGAGGTTCACCGTGCGGAATGGCTCGGTGATCCGGAGCTGCAGGGCCGGAATCGGGAAGTAGTCCTCCAACGGCTTGCCGTTGAGAGCGAACGTTCCAGTGCCGTCGTAGAGCCGTACCTGGGCGACGGAGCGCTTGCGGCGACCGGTCGCTCGTGCCATCAGAGTCGCCATCAGCGCTCCACCTTTCGAACATCGAGGTCAATGGGTTGAGGGTTCTGTGCGGCATGGGGATGCTCAGCGCCGGGATAGACCTTGAGCTTGGAGATCATCTTGCGACCGAGGCGATTCTTGGGGAGCATCCCCCTCACCGCCGACTCGATGATGCGCTCGGGGTGGGTCTCACGCAAGCGGCCAAGGCTCTCCTCACGGAGACCGCCCGGGTAGCCCGAGTGGCGGAAGTACTTCTTGTCGGTCTCTTTGTTACCGGTGGAGCCGACCGCCGCAGCGTTGATGACAACGACGTAGTCGCCGCCGTCGACATGAGGCGTGAACGTGGGCTTGTGCTTGCCACGCAAGATGGTGGCGACACGAGTGGCCAACCGCCCTATCGGGATGTTGGTGGCATCGACGAGCAGCCAGGCCCGCTCGACGTCGGCGGGACGCTGGGAGAATGTCGAAGAACGCTTGAGACTCACGTGGACTTCCATCGTTCGGGGATGTGGGCTCCCAACGCGAACACCGCGCACAGGATCGCTCCCGGATCCGGGAGCGAGCGGCAATGGTAAAGCCACCCGGCCCGACGGTCAATCTGGCGGTAGCGTTGCCCGATGCCCACGCCTGTGACTCTCGCCGAGATCGAAGCCGCCCGAACCATCGCCGCCGATGTGGCGCTGGTGACTCCGATGATCCCCACTCATTCCTTCTCGGCGATGGCAGGCACCGAGGTGTGGATGAAGGCCGAGAGTCTTCAGCGGACGGGCTCGTTCAAGATCAGAGGGGCCCTCAACCGCCTCTCCAAGCTCAAGGATCCTGGCAAAGGTGTCGTGGCTGCGTCGGCAGGGAACCATGCGCAGGGAGTAGCGCTGGCTGCCAGCCACTACGGCATCGTCGCCACCGTCTTCATGCCCGTCGATGCGTCGATTCCCAAGGTGAACGCCACCAAGGGCTACGGCGCTCACGTGCAACTCGTTGGTGACGATCTTGGTGAGGCGGTGGATGCCGCCACCGAGTTTGCACAGGAGACTGGTGCCGAACTGATCCACCCGTACGACGACCCAGCGATCATCGCCGGACAGGGCACACTGGGTCTGGAGGTCATCGAGCAACTCCCCACTGCGGGTGTAGTCGTGATTCCAACCGGTGGGGGTGGCTTGCTGGGAGGCAGCGCAGCAGCCATCAAGGCGCTGCGGCCCGACACGGTGGTGATCGGAGTGGAGGCCGAGGCGATGCCGCTCTACGGAGAGTGCCGGCGGGCCGGGAAGCCCGTCGACATCCCCTCCGCGCCAACGGTGGCAGACGGGATCGCTATCCCCAGGGCCTCGGAGACGGCGTTTGCGTGTATCGAGGCCCACGTCGACGACCTTGTGACGGTCTCCGATGTCGAGGCGACCGAGACGGTGGCGCTGCTGTTGGAACGTGCCAAGTTCCTGGTGGAGCCTGCAGGGGCTGTCGGCCTAGCTGCGGTGCTGGCGAGGAAGGTGCCGATTGACCGTGGCCCGGTCGTGGCGGTGCTGTCGGGCGGCAACGTCGACCTGTTGCTCATCGACCGAATCGTGCGCCACGGTCTGGAAGCACGAGGCCGCTTCGGAACGGTCACGGTGCGAGTCCCTGACAGCCCGGGGAATCTGGCCGGTGTCGTCAACACCATCGCAGACCTCGGCGGCAACGTGCTTGCCGTCGAACACCACCGCGAAGGCACCGGTCTCCAGTTCGGCGAAGTCGAAATCTTCGTGGCGATCGCCACCCGCTCGACCGAACATCACGATGAGATCATGGGGGCCCTCGGTGAGTTTGGAGTGATCGGGTAGCTGCCGGTCGCCGGCTTCCGGCTGCCGGAAAGAGGGCTCACCTCAAGCGTGAAGACTCGACTCAAGGCAGTGTTGGACCGAAAGGCCGGAGGCCGGCTGCCGGCAAGAGGGTCTGCGGTCACCCGGGCTCGTGTTCGACAATCCGTTCGGGCTTGATCCTCAGGATCGCTCGGGGAGACCTTGGGCCGCCAAAGGGGCCGCCGAAGTACTGCTCGGAGAGCTTGTCGATGTGTGCGGTGGCTGCCTCACCGTCCTCGATGGACGTCACCCGGCCTCGGATCTCCACCCAGTCGAAGAAGTCGGTTCCGTTGATGATCGTGATGGTGACCAGCGGATTGGCCTCCATGTTCTTGAGCTTCTGCCGCCCCTCGAGAGTGTTGATGAGGATGTCAGAGCCATCGGTGTCCACCCACATCACATGAGACTGCGGCTGCCCAGACGGCAGAACAGAGGACACAACGGCGTAGTTGGCCCCTTCAGCGAGACGACGAGCCTTGTCAGTCAGCACGCAGCGAGCCTAGAGCTCGGCGGCCGGCTTCCAGCTCCCTCGGCTGCCAGCTTCCAGCTACCGGCTACCGGCTTGGCTGGTGGCTGGTAGCCGGCGGCTGGTGGCCCGTACTGACGGCGACGCCGTCAGTAGGAGACCTCCCACAGCATCAGTCCGTGTGGAGGTGCCACTCCCCTGCCGGCCTGGCGGTCGAGGGCGGCCAGGATTTCGGGCACCGAGGCGGGATCGATCTTGTCTCGGCCGGCATCGACGCAGATAGCGACCATGGATCGCACCATTTGGTGACAGAAGCTGCTTGCCTCGACGTCATAGGTGCACAGCGGGCCGTCCTGAGACCATGACGCATGGCGTACGTGGCGCACCATTGACCGGTCTCCGGCCTTGCGACACAGCGAGGTGAAGTCCTGCTCGCCGACGAACGCGCCTGCCGCCGTGTTCATCGCCTCCATGTCGAGGTCGTGCTCGACCCACCACGTGAAGTCGGCCGTGAAAGGATCCGGGTGGTCGCCAGTGAATATGCGGTATTGGTAGCGACGCCCGGTCGCCGAGAACCGCGCCGAGAAGCCGTCGGGCGCCACGCCGGCATCGGTCACCACGACCTCGGGGCCGAGTCTGGTGTTGGCGCTACGTCGCAGTCTGGCCAGGTCGACCTCAGCTTCGGTCTCGAAGCTGACCACGTTGTGGCGGGCATGGACCCCGGCGTCGGTACGGCCTGCAACGACGGTTTCGACTGGCCCGACGAGGTCGGCGATGACCATCTCGAGGTCTGCCTGGATCGTCGGCACCGTCGGCTGCTTGGCGTAGCCCCGGAACCCGCCGCCGTCGTAGGCGATATCGAGCCGGTAGACCGGCATGGTCAGAAGCCGAGGCCGAGAATCGATGCGACGATGAGGTACAAGACGATGCCGGCGATTCCCGACCCGACACCGCGGGGTAGGTCGAAGTCGACTGCATATCGCATGCCGTGGCCCACGATGAACACCAGCCAGATCGACCCGAGCACGAGACCGAGCGGCCAGGGGCTGATGCCGGCGCCGCTGAGGATCTGGAACGTCGGGATGATCAGCAGCAATGTCGGATAGCCAAACCCAACCAGACGCATGACGTAGGCGTAACCGGTGCGCCCCTCGAGCAACTGAGTTGCCGTGGCCCACACACCGCCTGAGACGATGAGCCAGAAGACAAGGGCGTCGAGAATGGCCGCCGCATACCCCAGAGCACCGCCCGGGGAGCCGATACCGATCTGGATCAGGACCCGGGTGATCACCACCAGCATGAAGGCATCACCCGAGGCACGGTCCTCGAAATCCATCCACACGAACGCGTCGCGATCGAAACGCAGAGCCTGCACCAGGCGTCGGAGGATCATGCCGAAGTCGGTCATTCGGCGCCTGAGCCTACCCACCGCCCGACCTTGGCGACCGGGCGAGTGAGGCTGGGGTCAGCGTCGACGGCGGCTATCTCGTCGAAGCGCACCCAACGCCAGCCATCGATCTCGCTGGACCCGGGCACGTCACTCGTGTCGGCACCGAGGAGGAACCGAAGGTCGAAGTGGAGATGACCTGGCTCCCGACCCGCCGGGTACGCATGGATGTCGATGTCGAAGACGTCTTCAAACAAGACGTCGGCCCAGAGACCGGTCTCCTCTCGCACCTCACGGCGGGCCGCCGCCAGAGCGTTCTCGTCGCCGGGGTCAATGTGGCCACCGGGTTGGAGCCATCGATTCAGCTTGCGGTGATGCACCAGTAGGACAGCGTCGCGGTCCGGAGAAAGGACGAAGGCTGAAGCGGTGAAGTGCCCTGGGTCAAACGTGGTGCGAGAGGTGGGATCGGACGGATGATCGACGAGGGCAGCCATGGACGCGTGGACGTCGCGTTCGAGAGGCGGGAGGTTGTAGCCGGCGAGGAGGGCTCGTAGCCCCTCTCTCACTAGACGAACTCGATGATCGCCATTTCGGCACCGTCGCCACGACGGGAGCCGAGCTTGACGATGCGGGTGTACCCACCCGGCCGGTCCTCATATCGGGGACCGAGCTCGTCGAACAGCTTGGTGACGGCTTCCTTGTCCTGGATCTTGCGCAGGACCTGGCGGCGGGCATGCAAGTCGCCGCGCGATGCCTTCGTCACCATCTTCTCGACGTAGGGACGAAGCGTCTTGGCACGGGTGACCGTTGTGGTCATCCGCTCCTCACGGATCAGCTGCTTCGCCAGGTTGGAGAGCATCTTCCGCTGGTGCGACGGTGAACCGCCGAGGCGCTTGCCCTTGCGAGGCGTGGGCATCAGACGCCGCCCTCTCCCAGGTCGGCCGACGCCGACAGCGAGAGACCGAGCTCGTCGAGCTTGGCAGTGACCTCGTCGAGGCTCTTCTGGCCAAAGTTGGTGATGTGGAGGAGATCCTCCTCGGTGCGCAGCACCAGCTCGCCCACCGTGTGGACCTGAGCCCGGCGCAGACAGTTGCGGGGCCGCTCGGACAAGTCGAGCGCCTCGATCGGCAGGTCAAGATCCGGCGAGACAGATTCGGCGGTCACGACGTCGCCGAGCTCGAGGCCCACGCCTTCTCCCAGGTCTGCGAACAGACCCAGCAGCTCGCGCAGCGTCTTGCCGGCCGAGGACATCGCCTCGCCAGGGGTGACGGCACCGTTGGTCTCGACGTCGAGTGACAGCTTGTCGAAGTTGATCATCTGACCGACCTGGGTCGGCTCGACCTTGTAGGCGACCTTGACGACCGGAGAGAAGATCGAGTCGATGGGGATGACTCCAATGGCGTCACCGCTGCGCTTGTTGTGCTCGGAGCTGCGATAGCCAACGCCGCGCTCCACGGTCATCTCGATCTCCAGCTTGCCGGAGCTCGACAACGAAGCCAGGTGGAGGCCACCGTTCACGACCTCGACACCCGCGGGCAGCTTGAGGTCCGCCGCCGATACGTCCTTCTTGCCCTTCTCGGACAAGTAGACGGTCTGAGGCTCCTCGACCTCGGTGCGAAGCACCACCTGCTTGAGGTTCAAGATGAGATCGACCACGTCTTCGACGACGCCGTCGATGGTGGCGAACTCGTGCTCGACACCTTCGATGCGCACGGAAGTGATGGCGGCACCGGGGATGCGAGACAGCAGCGTGCGGCGCAGGGTGTTACCCAGCGTGTAGCCGAAACCCGGCTCCAACGGCTCTGCGACGAAGCGCGACCGATCGTCGCTAACGGACTCTTCCTCGATTTGTGGACGCTGAACGATCAGCACGTGGGGACTCCTTGGGGACGAACGGCTACTTCGAATACAGCTCGACGATGAGCTGTTCTTGGATCTGGGTGTCGATCTGGTCTCTGCTCGGCAACTGCCGAACAGTGATCTTGCGGTCGTCGGGCTCGACATCGACCCAATCAGGCACAGGGTGCTCAGCGACGTCGAGGGCCTGCTGCACGGCAACGAGGTCCTTCGACTTCTCCCGCAGGGCGACGACATCGCCCTCACGCACCTGGAACGACGGAATACTGACCTTCTTGCCATTGACCGTCACATGCCCGTGGTTCACCAGCTGGCGGGCCATAGGCCGGGTCAAGGCGAACTGACTGCGGAACACGACGTTGTCGAGACGGCGCTCGAGAAGCTGCAGCAGGACCGTACCGGTGATGCCGCGGTTCTTCGCCGCCTTCTCGTAGTACCGGCGGAACTGGCGCTCGAGGACGCCGTAGATGTAGCGGGCCTTCTGCTTCTCGCGAAGCTGAATCTGATACTGCGACTCACGGATGCGGCCACGCCCGTGCTCCCCGGGTGGGTAGGGGCGGCGGTCGTAGGCGCAGGACTTCTTGTTGCACAGGCTCTGGCGAGCGCGGCGACATGGCTTGCAGGTGGGACCGAGGTAGCGGGCCACTAGCGCTGCCTCCTCTTCTTGGGACGGCATCCGTTGTGCGGCACCGGGGTGACGTCGCGGATGAAGGTGATCTCCATGCCCATGTTCTGCAGGGTGCGGATGGCCGTCTCCCGGCCTGAGCCGGAGCCCGACACGATGACGTCCAGACGACGTACGCCCATCTCGCCGGCCTTACGAGCCGCTTGCTCTGCAGCGACCTGGGCCGCGTACGGAGTCGACTTGCGGGAACCCTTGAACCCCACCGATCCACCGGAGGTCCAGGCGACGACGTCGCCGTCGGGGTCGGTGATGGTGATGATCGTGTTGTTGAAAGAGGCCATGATGTGGGCCTGAGCGTGGGCGAGCTGGCGGCGGCGGCGGACGCGGCGTGCCTGAGGCTGTTCTTCAGTCGTCACTTCTTCACAACCTTCTTCTTACCGGCGACTGCACCGGACGACTTGCCCTTACGAGTGCGGGCATTGGTATGGGTGCGCTGGCCGTGCACGGGGAGGCCACGACGGTGGCGGATCCCCTGGTACGAGCCGATCTCGATCTTGCGCTTGATGTTCTGGGAGACCTCACGCCTCAGGTCACCTTCGACGTTGACGTTGGCATCGAGGTACTGCCGGATCGAGAGGATCTCGGCGTCGGTGAGATCCCGAACCTTGGTGTCAGGGTCGATCTTGAGGTCGGCGCAGAGGTACTGCGACGTGGAGCGGCCCACCCCAAAGATGTAGGTGAGACCGATCTCGATTCGCTTCTCCCTGGGCAGGTCAACTCCTGCAATACGTGCCATCTGCTACCCCTGTCGCTGCTTGTGTCGCGGGTTCGGACAGATCACCCACACGCGACCGTGGCGCCGGATGATCCGGCACTTGTCGCACATCTTCTTGGCGCTCGCTGAAACCTTCATGAAACCTGCTGGTGGCTGACGTGAGATGGCGGCGCCGGAAAAGGCGCGAACATCCACAAAGGAAACGGCCCCACCCGGGCCGGCCGGGAATGATAGGTGGCGCCGCTCGGGAAGAGCAAATTCACGCAGGGACGGCGATGAGTTTGGGCTCGGGAAGCGTCAACACCATCGGGCCATCCTTGGTGATGGCAACGGTGTGCTCCCAGTGCGCCGAAAGAGAGCCGTCGGCCGTGACCACGGACCAGCCATCATCGAGCACCCGGGTGCCCGCTCCCCCGAGGTTGAACATCGGCTCGACACACACGGCCCAGCCCTTCTTGAGTTTGAGGCCGCGACCCGCTTCGCCGTAGTTGGGCACCTCGGGCTTCTCGTGCATCTGGCGACCGATCCCGTGACCTATGTACTCACGAACGACTCCGTATCCGTGGGGTGCGGCGACCGCGGACACGGCACTTCCGACGTCGCCAAGACGGTTCCCGGCACGAGCCTGGGCGACTCCCTCCCACATCGCCTGCTCTGTGGCATCGATGAGAGTCGAGACTTCGTCAGGTACGTCGCCAATCGCCATCGTGAACGCTGCGTCGCCGTGCCAGCCCTCATAGATGGCGCCCACGTCGACAGACAGCACATCACCGTCGCGAATGACCGTGTCGTCGGGGATGCCGTGAACGATGACGTCGTTTGGTGAGAGACAGATGGTCTTCGGATACCCCATGTATCCCAGGAATGATGGGGTGCATCCGGCGGAACGGATGATGTCGGCAGAGATCTCGTCGAGCCGGTTCAGGGTCACCCCGGGTACGGCTGCCTCACGTACGGCTTGGTGGACGGCGGCAACGACGCTCCCGGCCACCGCCATCTTCTCGAATTCCTCGACGCTCTTGACCGTGATCATCAGACGGTCCGGTTCTGGCCACCGCCGGAGCCGCCCTCGATGACCGAGAGAATTCGCACGGTGATGTCGTCGAGCTCACCGACGCCGTCGACCGAAGCGACGATGTCACGAGCGGCGTAGAAGGCGATCAAGGGCATCGTGTCCGCTGCGTAGACCCGCAACCGGTTGCGGATGGACTCCTCTGTGTCGTCCTTGCGGCCGCGGCTCATCATGCGACCGACCAGCTCCTCCTCAGCAACATCGAGTACGACCACTGCGTCAAGCCCGTTCGCTCCGAGGTGCTCATCGAGCGCCTGGGCTTGAGTGAGCGTGCGGGGGAAGCCATCGAGGATGTAGCCACCGGCCGCGTCGTCGTGAGTGATGCGTTCTTCGAGCATCGCGATCGTCAACTCGTCGGGGACCAGATCGCCCGACTTCATGATGGCGTCAACCTTCATGCCGAGGTCTGTGCCGTCGGCGACGTGCTGGCGGAACATCTCGCCCGTCGAGACGTGGGCGAGGCCAAGGCGCTCGGCAACCCGCATGGCCTGAGTTCCTTTGCCTGCTCCAGGGGGTCCGAGGAAGAGAAGTCGCATCGCCGGCCCCCTCAGGAGAGGAAGCCCTCGTAGTTACGCATGAGCAGCTGCGATTCGATCTGCTTCATCGTCTCGAGTGCGACTCCGGCAACGATGAGGATCGAAATTCCGGAGAGCCCGACAGGGATATCCCACATCGTCCCCATGATCGACGGGGCTATCGCAACAAACGCCAGATACAGAGATCCGGGCAGCGTGATCCGAGACAACACGTGCTCGAGGTGACGAACCGTGGCACGACCCGGGCGGATGCCAGGGATGAACCCGCCCTGCCGCTGGATCATCTCTGCCTGCTTCTCAGGATCGAACTGGATGGCGGTATAGAAGTAGGTGAAGAACACGACGAGAACACCCAGGATGAAGATGTACCACCACGTTGGGGCGAACCCACCGTGCGATGCCGATGTCGGCAGCAGGTGAGTCTCGACGAAGTTGCGGAACCCGTCCCACGGGATGGCCGAGCCGAGCAAGGCGGGGAAGTACATGATCGACGTGGCGAAGATCACCGGGATGACTCCAGCCATGTTCACCTTCATCGGGATGTAGGTGGACTGACCACCGAGCACGCGGCGACCGCGCACGCGTCTCGAGAATTGGACCGGGATCCGGCGCTGGCCCTGGTCGACAAAGATGATGCCGACGGTGAGCACGACCATCACAGAGACCACGGCGGTGAACTGCCACGTCGCCGAGTTGGCCCAGAGGATCGCAACCTGTGACGGCAGCTGGCTGACGATCGACACGAAGATGATCAGCGACATGCCGTTGCCGATGCCGCGTTGAGAGATCAGCTCACCGAGCCACATGATGAGGGCTGTACCCGCGGTCCAGGTGATCACGATGATGATCACCTCACGCAGGCTCGGGTTGACGATCAGCGGCTCTGCGCCACCGAGGAAGTTCTGATTCTGGAACAGGAAGACGAAACCGGTGGACTGCAAGACCGCAAGGCCGATGGTGAGCCCTCGGGTCCATTGAGTGATGACCTTCCGGCCGTGCTCTCCCTCATCCTGGAGCACCTGGAGCCTGGGGATGACCACGGCGAGGAGCTGCATGATGATGGACGCAGTGATGTACGGCATGATGCCGAGAGCGAAGACGGAGAGGCTCTCCAGCGCGCCGCCTGAGAACAGGTTGATGAGTCCGACAATGCCGGCGTCACCGCTGGTATCTGCGAACGCCTCCACCTGATCGAGATCCGTACCGGGCACGGGCACCGCAGCGCCCAGGCGATACAGACCGAAGACGAACAGCGTGAAAATGATCTTGTTCCGCAGGTCGTGGATGCGGAACATGTTTCTGAAGACGGAGAGCATCTGCGGTTACCTTCGGGCGGGTGACATATCGTAGGGGCGGTGTGGCGCTGTGCAGGGACAGGTCACTCGATGATCTCCACCGAGCCACCGGCCGACTTGATCTTTTCGACGGCTCCAACGCTGAAGGCATGGGCCTGCACCGTCAGCTTGTGCTTCAAGTCACCCTCGCCGAGGACCTTCACCCTGCCACGAGCCTTGATGAGCCCACGATCCCGCAACTCTGCTGGTCCGACCGTTGATCCGTCGTCGAACTCGTCGAGCCGCTCGACGTTGATGACAGCGAAGTACTCCTTGTTGGGGTTCCTGAACCCCTTCAGCTTCGGCAGCCGGCGCTGGAGCGGCATCTGT
>JABDMN010000009.1 GCA_013001485.1 Acidimicrobiia bacterium | reverse complement strand
ATCTACACGAGCCTGCGAAGCGAGGGTCGTGAGGTGGTGGTCGTCGACCGGCGCGACGACTTGTCCGACGAGTTCGATGGGTTGTTCGTCATCGGGGAAGCCACCAACGATGAGGTGCTCCAACGTGCCGGCGTGGACCGCGCCCAGGGTCTCGTGGTCGCACTGGACCATGACGCCGACAACATGTTCGTGACGCTGAGCGGGCGGTCCCTTAATCCCGACGCACTCATCGTCACCCGCGCCAACACAGCATCGGCGGGTCCCAAGCTTCTCCAGGCTGGTGCGAGCAGAGTCGTCAACCCGCACGAGATCGGTGGGGCACGCATGGCCTCGTTCATGGTTCGCCCGAACGTTGCCGACTTCCTCGGTGAGGGGATGGCCGACCCGCGTCTCGAGGTTCGTTTGGGCGAGTTCGAGATTCGACCCGACACAGTGCTCGATGGCGCAACCGTCGAGGAGTCCGGGCTGGTGCGAGCAACCGGGGTGACGGTGCTGGCCGTCAAGCGGCCCGATGGTTCCTTCGTTCATCACCCCGGACCTGACACGGCCATTGCAGCTGGCGACGTGCCGATCGTCCTCGGAACATCGGCCCAGCATCTCTCGCTCAGGGAATGGCTTGGAGAGCCGGCTACGGAAGTGTGACTTCGGCCGCTTCGCCCGTTCGGGGTGGCGGCTCAGCCCAGACCGTCGAGGATGTCGCGCAACGCTGCTTCGTCCGTGACTACGCCGCTTGGAACCAACTCCAGGGCCTTCTCGGTCACCGAGGGCTCGGTGCAGACGAACACGATCGGCACATCGGCTGTGGCGACCCGGTGGTGGATCGATTGGGCCGTCTCCATCCCATGGCCGGGTTTGGCGTCAAGCCAGATGACGAGGACCCCGGGAGGCGCGATGCCGGTCTCCTGGTAGGCCCGGGACCCGTCCTCGGTCTCGATTACGACCTCCCACCCGTCGTGACGTAATTCATCGGCGAGTGCTGTGGCGCGGGTGACGTTCCAGTCGACCAGGAAAGCGCTGCGGCTCATGAGATCAGCCCCGCAGCGGTGCCGGCAAAGTCGAATTCGTCGTCGAGCAGGGACCGAAACGCGAGTCCATGGAGTGTTGCCAGGAGGATCTCGGTCTCCCTGGTGACTTGGTCCGGATCCGCCTGAGGGTTGGCGCGCATGGCGGCGTCCCGGAAGCGCTCGAGTCGGCGCTGGTGATGGGCGATCAAGCGATCGTGGATCGTCTGGTCTGACATGCCGCCGTTGACGGCCACCTGTAGGTAGATGCGGGCGATGGCCGGTTCGCCGGTGACGAACTTGATGTAGGCGTTGACGAGGTCGGCCACAGTGTCCGTCCCGACGTGCGCCGGGTCGGGGTCAACGGCATCGATCGCCTGGCGCACCACCAGCAGCACAGCCTCGTCCTTCGAGTTGAAGAGGTTGTAGAAGCTGCCAGCCCGGATCGCTGCGCGATCGCAGATGGCGGCCAGGGTCGTGCCCTCGAGGCCCGACTCGGCGAGCAGAGATCGGGTGGCGTCAATGATGCGTTCCCGGGTGCGTATGCCGGACTGGTTCCTTCCCATGTCTGCCCAACGGTAGCCAGCAGCGGCTTTATTGAGCGACTCCTCAAGTTTTGAGTGTATTCTCAAAGCAATATCGCCGATAACAAGACCATCCGGACAGGTGAGGATTCGTCATGAGCCACTACAAGAGCAATCTGCGCGACCTGGAGTTCAACCTCTTCGAGGTCAACAAGGTCCAGGACTACTTCGGCAAGACGCCGTTCGAAGACATGGACCTCGACACCGCCAAGGACATCATTCGCGAGGTCGATCGTCTCGCCCGAGAGGACTTTGCCGCGTCGTTTGTCGAAGCTGATCGCACCGAGCTGAAGCTTGTCGATGGTGAGGTGAAACTTCCCGACGCCATGAAGAAGAGCCTCGACGCCTTCTATGACGGTGGCTGGAACCTGCTGGGTATCCCCAAGGAGCTAGACGGCTTTGGCGCTCCCGACACGGTCCGCTGGGCGACCCAGGAACTTCTCACTGGCGCCAACCCCGCCGCCTTCTTCTACGCGTCGGGCGGGCTGATGGCTGCCGTGATCGGCCTCGTTGGCACCCCCGAGCAGGCCGAGCAGTGGGCCAAGCCCATGATCGAACGCCGCTGGGGCGGCACCATGGTCCTCACCGAGCCCGACGCCGGCTCGGACGTCGGTGCAGGCACCTCCAAGGCGGTCCACGTCGAGGACGACATGTTCCACATCGAGGGAGTGAAGCGATTCATCACCTCTGGGGAGCAGGACTACGCAGAGAACATCATCCACCTTGTGCTCGCCCGCCGCGAGGGCGGCGAACCGGGCACGAAGGGACTCTCGATGTTCATCGTCCCCAAGTACATGCTGAACGAGGATGGCTCGCTCGGTGAGCGCAATGGTGTGATGGCCACGGGCCTCGAGCACAAGATGGGCATCAAAGGGTCGACGACCACCGAGCTGACGTTCGGCATGGACAAGCCCTGCATCGGCTACCTCGTCGGTGGTGTCCACGAGGGCATCAAGCAGATGTTCAAGGTCATCGAGGACGCCCGCATGCTCATCGGCACCAAGTCGATGTCGACTCTGTCCACCGGGTACCTCAACGCACTCGAGTATGCCCAGGAGCGGATCCAGTCGGCCGACCTCACCCAGGCCACCGACAAAACAGCGCCACGAGTTCCGATCATTCGCCACCCCAACGTGCGCCGGATGCTGATGGACCAGAAGGCGTACGCCGAGGCGATGCGTGCGCTGGTGCACTACACGGCGTGGGTCATCGATCAGGAGAAGGTCGACCCGGACAATGAGTATTGGGCGAAGCTCGAGGATCTGCTGTTGCCTCTGGTGAAGGGCTACAGCTCGGAGAAGGCGTACGACCTGCTCGCCCAGTCGTTGCAGGTCTTCGGCGGCTCCGGGTACACCATGGATTACCCCATCGAGCAGTACATCCGGGACGCCAAGATCGACTCGGTGTACGAG
>JABDMN010000008.1 GCA_013001485.1 Acidimicrobiia bacterium | reverse complement strand
GGCCGGCACTTTGTCGTTTGGGTCCCCGCGTCCGAGGACACCGAACACTTGCCCGGTGGTGACAGTTGCAGAGTTTCCTTCGACACCGATTCGTTGATCGGCATGCAATTGAACATCCTGGTCAGCTCGAAGCCAAGCGCGGCGGCGACCTACGTGGGCTCCTCGACCTGCATGGTGTGTCACGGGCTCCACAGCACGACACGCACCGCCCACAACGTGGGGCTTCAGGTGCCTGCGGTGCGCTCTATCCTTCAGGATATCGAGCCCTGGCCCGACTTCGATGACGGCCTCGCCGCCTTCGACGGCGCGACGACGCTCTATTTCTTCGATTGCGACAGCGCGGCCTTGGATTCCTCGAAGTGCAGCGTCGATATCGCCCCGCCTGCCGGCGCGGTTGCGTTTACGCTCGATCTCCGCCGCGACCTGAGCATCCCGCTCGGAACTGTGGGCGCTTACTACGTCGACATGAACGATGGGACCAGCGCGCGGTACGATGTCGTTCTCACGTACGGCGGGGCCCTCGGCAAGCAGCAGTATCTGATGCGCCGTGCGACCGCCGACGGCAGCTTCAGCTACTTTGTGTTGCCCTTGCAATACAACTACCAGGGAGACTTCGCGAATCCCGACCCCGACGATTGGCCTTGGAGCGATTACCGCTCCGACCTCTGGTACGACTTTGGGACTGACGCGCTTCGACAACCGGACAATGACGAGTCTTTCGACAACAACTGCGCAGGCTGTCATTTCACCGGCTATCGGCTCGATGGCCGCGATGCAGACGGTTGGTCGGCGAGCGCCGCCGTCGATGCGAGTGGCGCGTTCGACTATGACGGCGACGGCAGGCCCGAGCTGATCAACACCGGTTGCGAAGCCTGCCATGGGCCGGGCTCCGAGCACTTGGAACGACGGCCCCAAGGCACCGCGATCGTGTCGCCGGGGCTCCTGACACCGGGACGCCAAACCGCGATCTGTGGGAGCTGCCATTCGCGGCCAGTCGGGATCGGCGGCGGCACGAAGGGGCTTCCACTCTCCGCCGAGAATGAGATGCCACCGGCAGGGATCCGCCGTGCGGAGCTCGCGCTAAACTACACGACGCGCGTGAGCGGAGCCCCCGAAGACTTCTACCCCTCCGGCGACGCACGCATCAACTACCAGCAGTACTCCGATCACCTTCGCTCCGCGCACTATCGTAACCCGATCCGCCTCACGACCTGCGCGGGCTGCCACAATCCGCATGTCAACCCAGACGACGTCGCCAATATGGACACTTCCGGCGATCCCAACTCGCTGTGCACCACGTGCCACAGTCCGGCGGTCAACCCCGAGCTATACCCGCTTCCCGAGCACGTGGCGGACGTGACGGGCGTAAGTGGGCACAACAGCCTGGAAGAGTTCTTTGGTCCGTTTGTCTGCACCCAGTGCCACATGGTGCCGACGGCCAGGTCTGCGGCTGCGGTGCCGGCCTTGCTGGACGCCCTTGGAGCGCCCCCGACGGTCCAATACTACTGGAACGACACCGCCAGCCATCGCATGACGATGACCCGCTGGGAAGGTGGGCAGCCAATACAGCCCATCGCTTTCACCAACGAGTGCGGGGAGTGCCACGCCGATATCCTTCCCAACACGCCGACGCCATGACGGCTCGGGCACACCGGCGCTGGCTGACCCGGCTTGCGTCGGCAGCACTCCTGCTCCTGGCTTGCAACGAGGCTCGCGAGCTACCCGAGCCGCCCGCGGTGTTCGCGGACGTCGCTCCAATTCTCCAGGAGAGCTGCCTCGAATGCCACAGCGGTCCCTTCGCGGCGGCGAATTATCGGGTCGAGGACTATTTCACGACCATCCGATGCATCCCCGACCCCGAAGGGCAGCCGGCCGTTTTGCCGCCCGACTCGTCGGCGCCGATCCTCGCGGTGCTCGAACAGCCGGGTCACGCCGACCTCCTCGACGCCGAGGACAGCCAAGCCTTGACGACTTGGGTGAACGACGGCGCCTTTCCCAACGCACGCAGCACCCACCCCGGTCAGTGGAACGACCCGCGCGCTGCGGATTGGCACGGTGCATATCTCCATGAAACGGACTGGCAGCCGATCATCGACCCCGAACGCGGGGACGCGTGCGGCCTATGCCACATGGGCTCTCCGGCACCCGTCGAAGGCATCATCAACTATCCGCCCGGCGCCACGGATTGCACGGACTGCCATAGCTTGCCGGGCGGTGTGATGGCGTGCGGCACCTGCCACGGCGACGGCCTGCGCGCGTATCCGCCCAGAGACCAGTGCTACTTTCGCGGCCCGCCTGCCGGCTACGCGCATGAACCACACTCCGAGCCCTCGGCCAATAACCCAAGCGGCCTCGGCTGTCAGGCTTGCCACTTTGGTGAGGACTTCACGATGCTCGGCGGCACTCATGGAAACGGGGACGTCGACGTCGTGTTCCAGCCGGCCTGGGGTTCGGACGCAACATACGACTTCGACACCAAGGGCTGCACGACGACTTGTCACGTGCGCGGCGGCACCACGCCCGACGTAGACTGGGACCAAGAGGCGCTCGAGCTCGACTGCAACGCCTGCCACCTGAACCCGCCGATCGGGCACGCGCAGATCGCCTGCAACAGCTGCCACCGAGGCATCAACCCAGCCGGAACCCGCCTCACCATCGAAGCCCCCCACATCAACGGCCGCGTCGACGCATTTTAGGGGACACGCTCCACCCCCAAAAGCATCCTTCTTTCAGGCACTTACGACCTGCACCGCGAAAATCGAAACCGTTCTCGGGTTTTCGCGGTGCGGTGCTCAAGCCACCGAGATCAAAGCGGTTCTCAACGCCTAGCGTGTCCCCCTGGTGCCGCTGATGAAGGTGTGGCAGCCGGTGCAGACTTTGGCGTCGGGTTGGTGGTCGGCGATATCGCTGTGGCACTCCATGCAGGAGGCTCGATCCGCTCGGACCGTCGATTTGTGGACGTTGTGGCAGCTCGAGCAGTCGGAATGTCCGGGGCCGGTCGAAT
>JABDMN010000355.1 GCA_013001485.1 Acidimicrobiia bacterium | reverse complement strand
GTGCTCGTCTCGCGTGGCAACATCGCCTGGATCGCAGGCTGTCGCACCGCACCGTGGGCGGTGGCTGGAGACGTCGGGGAGGAGGAACCCGTCGTCGTGACATTCAGGAGACCACCGTGGAGTCGGTGAACATCGAGCGGGTGCTCATTTCCGCTGACGAGATACGGGACAAGTTGGCCGAGATGGGGGCCAAGATCACCGCCGATTACGCGGGCAAGGACGTTCTCATGGTGGGGATCCTCAAGGGGGCCTTCATCGTCATGGCTGATCTGGCTCGCCACATCGAGCTGCCGGTCGAGTTCGATTTCATGGCCGTGTCGTCGTATGGGTCGGCGACCAAGACGTCTGGCGTGGTGCGCATCCTCAAGGACCTTGACCAGGAGATCACCGGTCGCCACGTGCTGATCGTCGAAGACATCATCGATTCCGGCCTCACGCTCCACTACCTGATCCGCAACCTCGAGGTGCGCAAGCCCGCCTCTCTGGAGCTGGCAGCACTGCTCATCAAGGACGGCATCGACCGCCCACCTCTCGACGTCAAGTACGAGGGGTTTCACATTCCTCCCGAGTTCGTTGTCGGGTATGGCCTCGACTACGACGGCAAACTCCGGAATCTGCCGTACGTCGGAGTCATGGACACCTCAGGCCTCGAGACCTGATTCCCCGGTGGCATAGCGATCTCCGCGACATATCATGAGTAACCGCCTGCGGGCGGTCTGTCGAAACCGAGGAGAACGGTGAACCGCACGACTCGAAACATCCTGGTGTGGGCTGTCATGGTGACGCTCATCCTTGTGGCGATCAACGTCGTCCAGGGTGGGGAGACCCCCGGCGAGGAGTTCGACCTCGCCACCTTCCAGGACAAGCTCGCGGCGGGTGAGATCGCCGAGGTAACGGTCAAGCAGAAGTCCGACCAGATCGATGGCGAACTGACGGCTGCAGCAACGCCACCTGGTGCCGACCCCTCGTTCACCGTCGCCTACACCAACGAGTACGAGGGAGAATTGACCGCCCTCATCCTCGATGCCGACGTGCCGCTCACCGTCGATCCTGAGAACCCGTCGCTGTTCCAGTGGTTCCTCGGGTCGATCTTCCCGTACCTGCTGCTGTTCGGGATCTTCATCTTCATCCTCATGCAGCTCCAGGGCGGCGGGAACCGGGTGATGCAGTTCGGGAAGTCCCGGGCCAAGCAGGTCACCAAGGACACCCCGAAGGTCACCTTCAAGGACGTCGCTGGCGCCGAAGAGGCCGTCGAGGAGCTCCACGAGATCAAGGAGTTTCTGGCCAGCCCGCAGAAGTTCCGGGCGATGGGGGCCAAGATCCCCAAGGGCGTCTTGCTGTTTGGCCCACCGGGGACCGGTAAGACCCTGCTGGCACGGGCGGTGGCCGGTGAGGCAGGGGCACCGTTCTTCTCGATCTCCGGTTCGGACTTCGTCGAGATGTTTGTCGGCGTCGGAGCCAGCCGTGTGCGAGACCTGTTCGAGCAGGCCAAGACCAACGCCCCAGCCATCATCTTCATCGACGAGATCGACGCCGTCGGCCGGCATCGTGGAGCCGGTCTTGGTGGCGGTCACGACGAGCGTGAGCAGACCCTCAACCAGTTGCTCGTCGAGCTGGACGGCTTCGACGTCAACACCGGCGTGATCGTGATTGCCGCCACGAACCGCCCCGACATCCTCGACCCTGCCCTGCTGCGCCCGGGCCGGTTCGACCGCCAGGTCACCGTCGACCGTCCCGACCTGAAGGGTCGTGAGGCGATCCTCGAAGTCCACTCCAAGGGAAAGCCACTCGGCGAGGGAATCGACCTGAAGGCTCTGGCCCGCCAGACACCGGGGTTCACGGGTGCCGACCTTGCCAACCTCATCAACGAGGCCGCCTTGCTCGCCGCCCGCCATGACGAGTCCGAGATCGGGATGGAGCAGCTCGAGGAAGCCATCGAGCGGGTCATCGCCGGGCCCGAGCGAAAGAGCCGGGTCATGTCCGACGAGGAGAAGAAGATCACGGCGTATCACGAGGGCGGCCACGCTCTCGTCGGATTCGCCCTTCCCAACGCCGACCCCATCCACAAGGTGACGATCATCCCGAGGGGCCGGGCCGGTGGGTACACCATGGCGTTGCCACTCGAGGACAAGAACTACATCCGGCGGTCGGAGCTGGTCGATCAGCTTGCGATGCTGCTGGGGGGCCGGACCGCCGAGGAGCTGATCTTCGTCGACCCCACCACGGGGGCTTCGAACGACATCGAGAAGGCGACCAACATCGCCAGGCGCATGGTCATGGAATGGGGCATGAGCGACAGGCTCGGGCCCCTGAAGTACGCGACGCCGCAAGCGGAAGTGTTCCTCGGCCGTGACTACACGCGGGGACAGGACTACTCCGACGATGTCGCGTTCGCCATCGATGAAGAGATCCGCAAGCTGATCACCCAGGCTCACGAGGAAGCCCGCCAGATCCTCACAGCCCACCGGGACGCTCTGGACCGAATTGCCGACGCCCTCATCGATCGAGAGACTCTCGATGCCGCACAGGTCGCCGAGATCCTCTCCGATGTGCCCAAGTGGGAACACGTCGAGATTGGCGCACTCCGCATCCGCTCTCCGCTCGGCAATGGCCAGGTGGGCGACGGCCTCGCGGCTGCCTCCACCACAGACCCTGAGGACCAGCGATCCCGGAGTTGACCGGGCCCGTGACCTGGCGGATTCGCCACGACGAGCTCTCCACGGCGGACCACACCCTGGTGATGGGCGTGGTGAACATGACCCCTGACTCGTTCTCCGATGGAGGACAACTGGTCACCGGTGATGCCGTCATGGTCGACGCCGCTGTGTCTCACGGGCTCGCGCTCGTCGACGCCGGCTGCGACATCGTCGATGTCGGCGGGGAGTCGACACGCCCGGGCGCCGACCCCGTCGACCCCGCGGAAGAGCTGCGGAGGGTCGTCCCGGTGGTACGACGTCTGACGGAATCCGGTGCGGTCGTATCGGTTGATACGCGTCATGTCGATGTCGCCGCGGCGGCCATCGACGCCGGAGCCGCCATCGTCAACGACGTCACAGCCCTCGCCGACGCCGACATGGCCACGCTGGTGGCCGAGTCGGGTGTCGGAGTGGTTCTGATGCACATGCGCGGCGTCCCGCAGACGATGCAGGAGAACCCCAGCTACGGCGACGTCGTCGCTGAGATTGCGGCCTTTCTCGCCGACCGCAGCGACCGGGCCATCGCCGGCGGCATCGATCCTGGAGCGATCTGTGTTGATCCCGGGATCGGGTTCGGCAAGACAACCGATCACAACCTCGAAATCCTGCGCCACATCGATCGGTTCGCCCTTCTCGGGTATCCGGTGTTGATCGGCACGTCACGCAAAGGCTTTCTCGGGCGCATCCTGGAGGACTCGGGTGTCGAAGCGCCCCCGCCTGCCGGGCGTGACGCCGCCACGATGGCCACGGTCGCTCTTGCGATAGCCCACGGCGCATCGGTGGTCCGGGTCCACGACGGTGCGGGCGCGTTTCAGGCAGCCCGCATTGCCGACGCTATCGTGCGAAGCCGAAGGAGGTAACCGAGTGGCAGGTCTCGAGCCTCGCGGCTTCACCTGGGTGATATCCGGTCGCCTCGCCATGTGCGAGAGGATCGGCGGCTACGGCTTCCAGCACCGCAGAGTTCGCCGCGAAGAGGAAATCATCTGGCTGCAGGACGAGGGTTTCACGACCGTCGTATCGCTGCTGCAAGGCAATCAGAACATCACCGCCTATGAGGCGGCGGGTATGCGTGCCTTCCACCGCCCCCTCCCCAACGAGATCGAAGACGAAGACGTCGATGCCGTATTCGTCGACCTCGACGCAGCCCTCGAGTCGACGCGGGCTTGTGTGCTGGTCCACTCGGACCTCATCGATGACGTGCTGGTCGGCCTGCTCGGCGGCTATCTCGTTCACGCCGGGCTCATCGAGGATCCCATCGTCGCAACGTCGGTGATCCAGGAGATCGCCAAGCGGGCTATCGGCCCCGAGGGTCGGCGCCTCATCGGAAACCCCAGCTGATGACCGTCAGGGCGGCAATCGCCCTGGGGTCGAATCTCGGAGATCGTCAAGCCCACCTCGATGCTGCGGTCACCGCTCTCGGGCAACTCGGCACCGTTGTTGCGGTGTCGACGCCGATCGAGACAGACCCGGTCGGAGGCCCTCCTGGCCAGAGTCGTTATCTCAACGCTGTCGCAGTCCTCGACACC
>JABDMN010000324.1 GCA_013001485.1 Acidimicrobiia bacterium | reverse complement strand
TCTCGGGTCCGCCCACGATTCGCCAGTTGGTGCCACCGTCGCGCGACAGCCGAAATGCGTGCGTCCCGGGCGTCCATCCGCCGGGTTGGGTGGGGGCGTAGCCACCGATGGCGATGAACCCAGCGGAGGTCCAGAGGACATCGGTGACGGTGGCGTAGGTACCTGTCGGGGTGTCCAGGAATGTCGCTTCCTGGAGCGTCCACGACGAGCCATCTGACGAGATCCAAACCTCGGGCCTGGCGAACGTCAGCCAATCGAATTGGGCTGTGGCGGCAATGGCGACAAGACCGTCCGGTCCAGGCGTGACGGCCGTGAACCGGCCAGGTGTCGTATCCGCAGCATCGACGCCGGCGCCGAGCGCGTCGAGCTCTCCGGCGAGACGGGTCCACCAGGACCCGTCGGGAGACACCCAGATCGACGGGTGAGGGTCGAGACCGGTGCTTCCGACGGCCACGAGCCCCGGTACCCCGGCGGTGATGGCATACATCGCGCCGGCGTCTCCACCGTCGACGAGCCCATCGATGGCGGCTCGAACCCAGGTCGTGCCGTCGTCAGAGGCCCACACGGCGGGCGAGCCGCCTGCTTCACCCACGGCAACCAGTCTCTCGTCGTGAGCTTCGATCGCCCAGATGATCTGTTCGCCGCTTCCCCCCAGTGTTTCGGCGCCGATGGCGTCCCACGCGGCCCCGTCGGAGGAGTGCCAGACCGCGGCGTCGTAGTCGTCGGGCCGCCCCTCGGAACCAACCGCGACGACCCCGTTGGCTCCCGAGGCAACGTCGAGCATGACCTGATGCCCGTCACCGACGAAGTCGTCGTCCTCGATCTGTGTCCAGGTGGCCCCATCCGTCGAGGTCCAGATCGCTGCATCGGTGACGTACTCCTCGTGGGTGGTGCCGACCGCGACGAGCAAACCGTCGAAGCGTGTCACCGCGCTCAGCCGGCTCCCCTCGGGGAACGTGTCTGTCGGGAGCTGGGTGATCGAGACGACGGGTAGTTCCTCGGTGGTAGTTGTCGTGGACCCGCCTGTTGTCGTTGGCAACGACGTGGTGGAGGCGCTCTCAACCTGTTCGGTGCCACACGAGGAGAGGGCCAGGGCCAGGGCAACAAGCCCGGCGCCGAGTCTCGCCATGCGGTCTCGTTCCGTTGATCCTCCGCATCGTCTCAAACCAGCGAGATGGTCTCGGGGGCCGAAGGTCCCGATCTCAGGCGACGGCGTCGAGGCCGGCCCGGAGGCCAGCGGTCAGCTCATCGAGCTGGTTCAACGAGATCGTCAACGGTGGTGAGGCCTGGAGCCCGCCGCCGGCGAGGGCGCGGGTAATCACCCCGGCGTCTCTGGAGTGGTTGGCTGCGGTGCCGGCGATCGTCGGGTCGGCGGCAACACGTTCCGGGTCGATCTGCACCGCTCCAAGGACACCTGTGCCAGCTCGAACCTCGGTGACGAGCGGATGATCGAGCAGGCCTTCGAGGGCGTCGGCCAGGTCGTTCTCTAGAACCAGTGCCCGGGAGACCAGGTCCTCTCGCTCCATGATGCTGAGGTTCACGAGACCGGCGACACACGCGGTGGTGTGGCCCGAATAGGTGTACCCGTGGCGCCAGATGAAATCGTCACTCCACAGGACGTCAGCGACCCGCGGCGAGACGACGACCCCGCCGAGCGGGATGTATCCCGACGTCACGCCCTTGGCGAAGGTCATCAGGTCGGGCTCCAGTGAGAATCGCTCGGACGCAAACCACGCCCCGACCCGGCCGAAGCCGGTGATGACCTCATCGGCGATGAAGAGCGCCCCGGCGTCACTGATGATGCGTCGTGCTTCTTTGAAGTAGTGGTCGCCGGCGAAGCGCACACCGCCGGCACCGATCACTGGCTCCGCGAACAGTCCGGCGACGCGTTCCGCCCCCACCTCGTCGATGGCGGAAGTCAGGCTGTCGAGCGAGTCCCATTCCACCTGGACGATGTCGTGCACCGGTCGCCCGAAGTGCTCCAGGTTCGCTGCCATTCCCGCCAGCGCGGTGCCGTACCCGTGGGTGCCGTGATAGCCCCAGTTGCGGGTGATCAGGACTGTGCGCTCAGGTTCGCCGGTCTCAGCGAAGTAGCGGCGAGCCATCTTTGCGGCGGTCTCAACCGAGTCTGAGCCTCCAGAGGTGAAGAACACCTTGCTGGCAGGGAGCGGGGCGATCTGGGAGATGCGGTCGGCAAGGTCCATCGCCGGCTGGTTCGAGAAGTCCCCAAAGGTGTGGAACGCGTGGAGCTTGGTGAGCTGCTCCGACACGGCGTCGGCGATCTCGGAACGTCCGTAGCCGATCTGGTTGTACCAGAGGCTTGCGGTGCCATCGAGATACTTCTTGCCGTCAGTGTCGTAGACGTATACGCCTTCGCCACGGTCGACGGTGAACTCGTTGCCGTCGACTCTCCCCATGAAGGCGAACGGGTGCCAGAACGCTCCCATCAGGACTCCTCTCCGCCGTGCCTCGTCACCGGGTGCCGTAGCCTTGATCGGTGATGTCGTGGATCCATCTCTCCCGAAACGCTACCCCGGTTGCCGGCACCGCCGCCTCACCATGAGCAGCGCACTCGCCGGATTGCGGATCATCGACTTCAGCCGTGTGCTGGCCGGGCCGCTGGCGACCATGGTGCTCGGAGATCTCGGAGCCGATGTCGTCAAGGTAGAGCACCCCGAACGGGGCGATGACACCCGGGCCTGGGGTCCTCCGTACGACGACGACGGCGTGGCGACCTACTACCTGGGTCTCAACCGCAACAAGCGGTCCATCGCTCTCGATCTCAAGGACCCCGCCGACCTGGCCGAGGCCCGGCGGCTGTGTCGCACAGCAGACGTTGTGGTGGACAACTGGCGCCCGGGGAAGGACTTCGGATTGGACCACGACTCCCTCGCCGCCGAGAACCCGGGGGTCATCACGTGTTCGATCACCGGGTTTGGCTCCACCGGGCCGGGAGCCCACCTTGGCGGCTACGACTTCCTGGTTCAGGCGATGTCGGGGCTCATGTCGATCACCGGGCCTGCTGGCGGCGAGCCCCACAAGGTCGGCGTCGCCCTTGTCGACAAGAGCGCCGGCCTCTACGCAGCCATCGCCATCCTCGCCGCGCTGCACTCCAGGGAGACGTCGGGTGAGGGCCAACACATCGAGGTGTCGCTGATGGCCAGCGCCATGGCCGGGCTACTCAACGTCGGCTCCGGGTACCTCAACACAGCAGAGATCCCGGCTCGGCACGGAAACCGGCACCCCTCGATAGCCCCGTATCAGGACTTCCCAACAGCCGACGATCGCATCGCCGTGGCAGTGGGGACCGAGAAACTCTGGCGACGCCTCTGTGAAGCGCTCGAACGACCCGACCTCGAGGGAGACGCCCGGTTCATCACCAACGAGCGGCGCGTGGCCAACGTCGACGCCCTCGACGCCACTCTTTCGGAGACCTTTGCGACCCGGCCCGCCACCGAGTGGATCGACCTGCTGCGGTCCGCCGGCATCCCCGCAGGACCCATCAACGACGTCGCTGCGGCCTTTGCCTCAGCCGAGGCTCTGGGCCTCGACCCGGTGGTGGACCTCGATGGCTTCCGTTCGGTGCGTCCACCGATCCGCATGTCCGGCACGCCACCAACGGTGCGGCGACCGCCGCCCGACCTCGACGAGCACAGCGACGAGATCCGCGCCTGATCCTGCGGCGGGCGTGAGCGGTCTGCTCTAGATGGCGGTCCGCCGAAGCCCTCGACTCAGGAGGATCTCGTGGATTCTGGTGGCGTTGCTGTGCGCATCGATCTTGGTGGTGTCGATGTTCTCGACCTCGGCGGCCGGCGGTTGGTAGAGCCGGGTGTGCTGCCGGTGGCGTCGATACCCCTCCGGGTCTGAGCCCTTCAGCCGGGCGATCCGATCCGGGTTGTCGATGCGGCTCACCTGCTCATCGACCTCGCAATGGAGCATGACCGAGAGGAACAACGATCCCCGTCGGTGAGCGAGTGACCGGATGCGGTCGTAGTGGCTCGCTTCGTCCTCATCGGTTTCCAGACGTTCGTGAAGACATGGCTGTTCGACTTGGGTGCCAGGTCCTCGATGCTCCCGAGGGCCGCCTCGCGGAGTGGGACGACTCGATCCCAGATTCCATCGGAATCGGATAG
>JABDMN010000283.1 GCA_013001485.1 Acidimicrobiia bacterium | reverse complement strand
TGGTCGGCGGCGGCCTGGAGCACGGCCATCGTCTCGTCGAGATCTGCGGCGTAGGACACGCCGATCTGAATGGTGGCGCGGGAGATGAGTTGGGCTTCGTTGGCGACCCGGTTGATCTCGCTGTTGGGCACGTGCCAGAGTGTGCCCTGTGGGTCGCGGATCACCGTCGTGCGAAGGGTGATCCGTTCGACCACGCCATTGACCACTCCGACGTCGATTCTGTCGCCGATGGCGAACTGGTCTTCGATGAGCATGAACACGCCCCGCAGAAGATCCTCGACCAGCGACTGAGCGCCGAAGCCGACCGCCAGGCTGAGAACACCTGCGCCGGCGACCAGAGCGACCACACTGATCCCGACCGTCTCCAGTATCATGAGTACAGCCCCGCCGTAGATCAGCGCCGATGTCAGGCTACGCAGCAACGACCCTGTGGACGCAGCTCGTTGCTCGGCTCGTTCGATGGAACGTTCGTCGACCACAACCTCGCCGTGTTCGGCGGTCACCGTGCCGATCCGGTCGCTGAACCGGCGGATACCGCGCCGGAGAAACCGATTGAGGATCATTGCAATTGCGATGATGAGAATGATCTTGAGCGGCGTGCCGAGGATAAGGCTTGTGGTCTCGGCAAGGAGTTCGTTGTCGGTCCACTCATACAGCGTCTCGCACAACCCACCCTGCTTGCCGCAGACGACATCGATGTCGATGTCCCCATCGGTCGGTTCGGTCGGCTCTTCTTGGGCGGCGAGCACGGTTATTGCTGCTTCGGGATTCATTGTCACTCCTCGGAGGTCTCATGGGTGGGTTCGATCACGGATAACACGACGGCGGTCCAACCCCGCCGTTCTGGACAACGCACTGCAGAAGTCGTGCTCGGGAAATGGTCTGCCGGGATGTGAACGACTGTGCAGGTCTACCCCGCGCACGTTCGCCTGCCCTTTCGGTCGGGATCTTGGTCAACACCGCCAGCGAGGTCATCGACTACGTCGCCACTTTCGCAGCGGGCGCAGTGGATCGCGCTTTGCGTCTGGCGATGTGCTCACCGTAAACGAACGCCATCACGGCCCCGAAGATCGGCATGAGCAGGACTAAGGCCACTGAGCTGAAGATGCCGAATAGCCACAGCGGAACGCCCGGAAACGCGACCAGCAGGGCGAGCGCCAGCATCATCCCGACGATGCCGATCACGAATTGCAGCACGGCGAAGACCGTGGCAGTCCACCACCAACGACCGCGCACGAGCTCGCTGGAGCGGCCGAGCGCGTCCTTGCCTCCTGCGCCCTCGAGGACCACCGCCTGGGGGATGAGCTGGTAGCGCACGATCTGGCGGATTGCCCAGGGGAGGCCCACCACCGTGATGAACAACGCGACCACAATCCCGGCAGCGCGGACGAACGCCGACAGCAACGGCCCGATCGCTGTGCGCCAACTCGCCCGGCTCGGGTGGGGTTGATCGATCACCGCAGCAACGGCCCCAGCGATGATCGCATAGGACAGAGAGCTTCCGACACCGCCGATGAGCAGTGCCAGCCCGACGCCCGTCTCACTGCGCTCACCGGCGAGCGAGAGCAGATCTCGGGCGAGCGGGATCTGCTGGACGAGCGCTTGGAGTAGCGACGTCGCCAGCGACACGGGAATCGCGACCAGCCCGATGGCCAGCAGAATGAACGGGCGTTGGCCCGCAAATCGGAGTGATGAGCGGAGTATCTGACCGGCGGCCCGGCGCGCACGAAGGGGCTGGGTGGTCACCGGAGACCACGTCGTCTGCCGGAAGAAGAGCAGCAGGAGGTAGCCGATGAGTCCGAGCAGGAGGAGCACGACAACCGGCTCCCGAACCGCCTTGACCACCACGGTCGATCCGGCTTCGACAACCGAGCAGAATGCCGTGACGACGCCACTGAAACGGTCGCCCTGGGGGATCACGACGCTGGCGTCGCGCAGTTCCTCGTGCCAGGTGATCGGCTCGTTCCAGCGGGCCTTTTCCGCAGGTCCGGTCGGGCCGTTGAGGAAGCCCGGCTCGCGCTGACCCCAGCGCCCCTTGAACGACAGCCAGGCGAACTCGTCGTTCCGGTCGGTGACTTCGTGAGGCAGTAGGACGACTTCGGTGTCGACTCGCCGAGACGGCTCGGTCGTGTCATCGCAGCCGAAGAACTCGTCGCTGCGTCCGAGGTACACCTCCTGGTTGAAGTAGCTGGCGTGGGCTCCCCTGGCCGGGTAGACGATCAGGCGGCTCCCGTCCTTCTCGATCCGATCGTCATTCCAGTCAGCGCGCTCGCCGCCGATATGTTGGGCCATACCCACTTCGATCGGGTCCGTGCCGAGAGCCTCCTCGGCCGTTCCCACCTCGAAGAGGAGCTGCACGAACTCCCAATCGCCCTCGTGATCGTTCTTTGACGGATTGTGATACCAAAAGAACCAATACTGCAGCCCGAGCATGCCGGGGCGACCGACCTCAGTCGCGACATGGGCATAGACCACGCTCGGACGGTCTGCGGAGAATCTCCCGTAGTCGGTCTCGAAGATGCACCGGGGATCGACCGCATCGCCGGGGAAGTCGAGGTACCAGCCCTCCTGCAAATCGAAGATGTCTGCTGCGCCGGGTCCCCGCATCGCCACAGGGT
>JABDMN010000266.1 GCA_013001485.1 Acidimicrobiia bacterium | reverse complement strand
CGGTATTGGTCCCCATGAGTCGATGCAGGCAGATCTGTGGTCCACCGGCATCACCGTCACGCATCCTGTGTCGTTCGTTCGAGATCACCTCACCGATGCAGGTTGTCAGAACATCGCGACCGCCCTGGCACATCGCCGACATGGGGTGCGGGCGAGAGTCGGGGGAGTCATCACTCATCGGCAACGGCCCGGAACCGCAAATGGGGTGCGCTTCCTCAACCTCGAGGACGAGACAGGGCTCTTGAACGTCGTTGTGTTGCCACCCATCTGGGACGCCAACTACGAAGTGGCCAGGAAAGCGATCGGGGTCGTGATCGACGGTGTGATCGAGTACCGCGACGGTGTCACCAATTTCGTCGCGCACCGTTTTTCAGAGTGGCCGATGACCCCCGAGGGCTGGCGGTCGCGCGACTTCAGATGACCGGTTCGGTGTCCAACTGGATGATCTGAGAAGCCGCATCCTGAGAAGCGGAGTCCTGAGATGCGGCTCCCTGAGAGCCGGATTTGTGGGAAGCGGCTTTGTGGGAAGCGGCGTCCTTGGCAAGCGCCCGGCCCACGTCGGGGTTCGAGCGCCGGCCGACCTCGAGCATGGAGATCACGGTCTGCTGCAGCTGGCGAAGGCTCTGCATCAGGGTCTCTTGGTCTATGTGTGCCTGGCTCACCACCGACTCAGCCTCCGCTTTGGCCTGGGTGAGCAGCCGGAGCGCTTCGTGGCGGGCCTCGGTGACAGTCCCGTCAGCTTTGCGATGAGCGTGCTCGAGCATCGTTGCAGCCTCTTCGCGAGCCTTGGCTACTTCCTTGCGGGCACCCTCGAGCATCGCGTCCACCTCGACCCAGGCCTTGTCGAGGGTGTCCTGAGGCTGTTCGGTCAACTGCTCGGCTTTCGCTTCGGCCTCGGCGATGATGGCGGCGGCGCGACCTCGGGCGTCTTCGAGCATCGATGCCTTCGTGTCGGCCAGCTCCAGGAACGCCGACTCGACCGATATCTCGGCGAGGCCTGCTGTCTCGATCTGACGCTGCAGCGTGTTGGCGCGGACCGTCGCTTCCTTGGCCTGACCACGCAGATCTTTGAGGGCGCCTTCGAGCGCGGTGAGGTGGGTGTCGACTGTGTCCGGGTCATATCCCCGGCGTACGAGTTCGAACAATGGGTTCGGCATCGCGGTTGGCTCCTGGTTCCGCCTTCCGCCTACCGCACGCCCACCGAGAGTGTATCAGTGACTACTGGCCGCGGTCAAGTAGTGACTAGTTACTTCGGATATCCGGTTACTCGACGGCGAACCGTCATTCGACGGCGAACCGTCATTCGACGGCGAACCGTCACTCGACGGCGAACCGTTATTCAACGGCGAACCGTCACTCGACGGCGATGTCGTAGTCGGTAAACATCCGGGGCTGGAGCACCCACCCGATCGTCGCCTCTGCCCCGGGAAGCTCTTCCCAAGCGTCGATGCCCACATCGAGGCCGACAACGGTGGCTGTCTTCACCTGCACGATTCCGCCCGTGAGGCGGTAGATCAGATCGGCACACGTGGGCTGGTGGCCAACGAGAAGGAGCCGGTTGACGTTGTCGCCGGCAGCCGAAGCGATCTTGATCATCTCGTCGGGGCCAGACAGGTACAGACGTTCAGTTTCCTCGACCTCGCAATCCCATTCGCCGGACTTCGCAGCCAGTGATGCGGTGTCACGAGCTCTTGTGGCAGTGGAGGTGATGACGAGGTCGGGCTGCTCATTGGCTCTGGTCAGCACCAGACCCATGGTCTTGGCGGCGACGCGACCGCGCTTGGCCAAGGGGCGGCCATGGTCGGTAGCTGTCGCCGACTTCCAGTCGGACTTTCCATGTCGCATGATGATCAGCCGCTTCATGCCGGAGACGATACTGCGACGCCAGTACGCTCCGGAGAGATGATCGAGTTCCGAACCGGGACGTCGGGGTTGAGTCCCGACCAGCTGGAGGGGCCATTCTTCGTCGGCTGGCCCAACCCGCCCGACGCCAAGACCCACCTTCGTCTGCTCGAAGGCTCCGACCACGTCGTGCTTGCAGTCGATCAGGCCACGGGGCGGGTCGTCGGTTACGTCACCGCGATCAGCGATGGGGTGTTGAGCGCGTTCATTCCACAGCTCGAAGTCCTGCCCGACTATCAACGCCGCGGAATCGGCACAGAGCTGGTGCAACGCCTGCTCGAGGAGATCGGCGACCTCTATGCCGTGGATGCCGTCATCGACCCCGATGTCGAGCCGTTCTACCGGCATCTCGGAATGGCCTCGGCCCGAGCCGTGATGCTGCGCAACTACGAGCGACAGTCAGGTTCTGCTTGACCGCTCAGCCGCCGGCGGCGAGCGCGAGCAACACCTGACCCGCGTAGTACACCGGCAGCCCGACGATCCGGTTGTCCCAGCCGGGGCTGACGAATCGATCGCGACCAACAGCGATGTCCGAGAGATAGAACAAGATGGCCCCCACCAGGACCCGGGTGTCCCATTCCACAGAGGTCGTCCCGACGGCAGCGATGACCATCGTCGAGATCACAGCCATGTACGCCAGCACGGGTACGCGAAGGGCCGAGTCGACGCCGGGTAGGAGCCACCGAGCGATGAAGACCCCCGCCACGAGGACGACAAAGGCGGCGCTGATGAGGAGAGCGGTGTTGAGTGAACCTTCACCGCGCAACCAGCCGGTCCCTGCCGGGCGGGCGGCGAACGCAACGACGTAGGCAACGTGGCCGAGCACGAAGAACGACAGGCCACTGACGAACGGCGCCCGCCCTTTGCCAAGCAAGGCGAAGTCGCCCAGCCAGGAGAGAGCCAGCCCGACGAGGATCCAGGTGCCGAACGTCGTGTCGGTGGCTCCGCCGATGACGGCGATCGCAACGAAGCAGGATGACGCAACGATCTTGGCTGGGGCCCGAGCCGGGCTACCGGAGCGATCCGCCATCACCAGGGCGACCACGGCCAATGCACAGGCAAGCACCAGACCCGTCAGATTCCACCTCCGATCTCGGTGACCACGCTAGGTGACTTTGGTTTCTCGTCGTTTGTGCCGATACAGCGACATGGCCATTCCATCGATTCTTCTCTCCGACGCGACCGAGGTCGAGAACCCCGACCGGCGCACCGTGGCTCTCATGCACGTCGGGGCGATTCTTCCCTTCCTGGCTTTCCTCGTCGCCGTTGTCGTGGTCTCCGGGTGGCCCGAGTACTCCTCAGGTGATGGCATGGGGGGAGTGGGCGGTGTTGTCTCGGCCTGGGCGACGACGACCCTGGTCGCGGGTTTCATCATGTTGCTCTTCCCGGCATTCATGTGGTTTCGCCATCGGCGGGACCCGGTCCTCGACGACCAGGCGCGGATGGTGCTCGACTACAACCTGACAGTCTTGATGCTCTTGTCGCTGGGGTGGGCCGGCGAGATGCTCACCGCCTCGGGTCCCTTTGCCGACCTGATCCGGGCCTACGCACGGATCGCAGGCGTCGTTGTGACCTGGTCGTGGGTGGCGCTTGCGGTCGTCGGAGCAGGTCTCGTGATCTCAGCTGGCCGGTTCTCGTACCCGGGCTTTCTCGCCTGGCCATTCACCCGCCGCGCGGTCAGCGGTCGAGTCCCTTTGTCGCCTGGCGCAGGATCCGCTTCCTGATCAACCCGCTGAACGGTCCGACCACCTTCCAGTAGCGCCTGAACCTGACTCGTGAGGCTTCATCGGAGCACAGCACCCTTGTCTCAGTGCCAAGGCGGGTCCCGTTCCCGTCCGGAAGGATCGTGAAGTTCCAGGCCGCTTTGGCGTACCCCGGGTCTTTGTGTTCCCGGAAGCCGTCAGCGTCGACTGCGACCAGGTGGCCTGTCAGCGTCCAGAACCGTCCGATGATGCCAAGCAGCAACTCGTCGGGCTCGTTGGCAAGCCGGATGAAACCGAGTTGCTCCAGTCCCGCCCACGTGGTCGCCCGTCGCGGCAGACCGCGCAACCGCAGCAGGGTGCGAACCACGAGATCGTCGGCGAGATTGACCTCGAGCAAGGCACGGCGAACTGCAGTCGGTGGAGCTTCGATCCGGATCTCGTAGGAGTGTGTGGCATCGGATTCGGGCAGAAACTCGTCGATCCGCATGCGGTCAGAGCCGCTCCACGATGTGGTCGATGGCTGCTGTCAGGATCTCCACGTCATGTGGATCGATGGCGGGGAAGAGTGCGATCCGGAGCTGGTTGCGACCCAGTTTGCGGTAGCTCTCGGTATCGACGATTCCGTTGGCCCGAAGTACCCCGGACACCTCGGCGGCCGGCACCGAATCGTCGAAGTCGATCGTCGCGACGGTCGCCGATCGGGCGTCGGGGTCGGTGACGAACGGCTGGGCATACCCCGCCGCCTCGGCCCACCCGTAGATCGTCCGCGCCGACGATGCGCAGCGCTCGGTCGCCCAGGTCAGGCCACCGCTGTCATTCATCCACTCCACCTGATCGACGAATAGGGCAAGCGTCGCCAGCGCCGGGGTGTTGTAGGTCTGATTCTTTCGTGAGTTGGTGAGAGCGATCCCGAGGTCGAGGAACGGAGGTATCCAGCGGTCGCCACCCGTGAGTTCCGTGATCCTCGTGATGGCCGCCGGTGAGCAGAGGGCCGCCCACATGCCACCTTCTGAACCGAACGCCTTCTGCGGGGAGAAGTAGTAGGCGTCGAACTGGTGGGGGTCGACGGGCAACGCCCCGGCGGCAGACGTGGCGTCGACAACGACCAGCCCGTCGGTCGCGGGGCGTTCGATGGGCACCATCACTCCCGTCGAGGTTTCGTTGTGGATGAGCGCGTAAGTGTCGATCTCGTCGGACGCAACGGGGCGCTCGACGTGGCCGTACTCGGCTTGGATCACCTCGGGCGTCTCGAGGTGGGGGGCACCGGAGACGGCTGCAGCGAACTTCGAACTGAACTCGCCGATGACCACATGCTGCGAGCGGCGTTCGATCAGCGAGAAGGTCGCTGCGTCCCAGAAGGCGGTCGCCCCACCAAGACCGACCAGCACCTCATACCCATCGGGGAGCGAGAACAGGTCCCCGAGGCCGTCGCGCAGCTTCTCGACCAAACCGACCACAGCAGGGCGCCGATGGCTGGTTCCGAGGAGGGTCTTCCCCGTTGCCGCCAGGCGTTCGACGGCTTCGACGCGGACCTTGGATGGTCCGCTCCCGAAGCGGCCATCGGTCGGTTTCAGGTCGACGGGGAGGCGGATGTTTGGAAGGTCTGTCATGGCGGTAGGGTGCCGCAGGATAGGAACATGAAACTGTCACGCCGAGTCGAAACAATCACCGAGTCCGCCACGTTGGCGATCACCGCCAAGGCCAAAGCCATGCGGGCCGCCGGGAGCGCCGTCATCGGGTTCGGTGCGGGTGAGCCCGACTTCCCCACGCCGCCTCACATCGTCGAAGCTGCCCAGGCTGCTGCAGCCGATCCGCAGAATCATCGCTACAGCCCAGCTGGTGGGCTTCCTGAATTGCGTGCTGCGATCGCCGAGAAGACCCGCCGCGATTCGGGGTATGAGGTCGAGCCCGAGCAGGTCGTCGTGACGAACGGCGGCAAGCACGCCGTCTATTCGACGATGCAGGTGCTTGTGGATGAGGGTGACGAGGTCCTTCTCCCCGCGCCGTACTGGGTGACCTATCCCGAAGTCATCAAGCTCGCCGGTGGCACGCCTGTGATCGTCCCCACCGACGACACGGCCGGCTATCGGGTCACGGTGGAGCAGCTCGACGCCGCGGTCACCGATCGCACCAAGGCCCTGATCTTTGTTTCGCCGTCCAATCCCACAGGAGCCGTCTACTCGCCTGACGAGATCCAGGCCATTGGTCGCTGGGCCGCTGACCGTGGCGTCTGGGTGATGACGGATGAGATCTACGAACACCTCGTCTACGGAGATGCCACTCACGCCTCGATGCCAGTGGCTGCGCCTGAGCTCGAACGATGTGTCGTCGTCAATGGCGTCGCCAAGACCTATGCGATGACGGGATGGCGAGTGGGCTGGATGATCGGACCCCCAGAGGTGGCCAAGGCTGCGATCCGCCTGCAATCGCACGCAACTTCGAACGTCGCAAATGTCTCCCAACGAGCGGCACTGGCGGCAGTAACGGGGCCTCTCGCCGACGTCGACCAGATGCGAGCCGCTTTCGACCGCCGTCGGCTGAAGATGGTTGAGATGCTGCGATCGATCCCCGGCGTCTCGTGCCTCGAGCCCGAGGGAGCGTTCTATGCATTCCCCAACCTCTCCGGTTTGCTGGGACGGGACCTGCAGGGGAGATCGGCAGCAACAACCCTGGAGCTCGCCGACCTCTTGCTCGATGAGATCGCCGTAGCTCTCGTGCCGGGCGAAGCGTTTGGGGCTCCCGGCTACGCACGGCTGAGCTTTGCGCTGGGCGATGACGACCTGGTCGAAGGTCTGAGCCGGTTCCGAGACCTGGTCAGCTGAGGAACTGGTCGATCTCGTCGGCGATCTTTGACCACACGATGTGGCCGGGGTCGATGACCTCGAAGTGACCTGAACCTTCGAACTCGTGATAGCGAACCTCGTCGCCGGCGTCGGCGGCCTCGCCCGCATATGCCCGGCTCATTTGCACCGGTACCCGATCGTCGAGATCGCCATGCACGATCACCTGGGGGACCCCAAGCGGTAGCAGCGACACAGGAGACGACTCGCGGTAGCGGGCACCGTCCTTGTCGGGTGACCTGCGCAGGTAGCGCTCCACGGCCCCGTCGTCGAGGCCGAGTCGATGAGCCTGGGTGAGATCGGTGATTGGCGCCAGAGCGACGACTCCCATCGGTACCACCGCCGAGGAGTCCGGGTGCCTGCCGGCCGACCACAAAGCCAGTTGCCCGCCGGCTGAATGCCCGACCACGATGACCCGTTGCGGATCGAGGCGGTCGGACAGTGTCGGGATCGCATCGATGGCCGCGGCCACATCGGCCTGGGTGCCGGGCCAGCCTCCACCGGAGCCCACTCGCCGGTACTCGATGTTCCAGGTAGCCCAACCCCGGCGAGAGATATCGATGGCGACGGCGTCCATGAGGTCTCGCTGCCAAACATCGGCCCAGAACCCTCCGTGGATGATGACGGCCACGGGGAATGGGCCCTCGCCGTCGGGGAGGCGAAGGTCGCCGATCTGGTCATCGGCGTCGTCTCCGTAGCGCCGAGTTTCGGCTGGCCACCGGGACCGATGTACGAGGTGACGCAAAGCATCGTGGTAGCTGCGGGCGCCGCGCCCATAGATGGAGGCCACGCAGGCCGCGGCGATGACCGATCGGCGCCGCCAGTGCTCGCGGGCACGAACGTTCGAGATGTGCACCTCGACGACGGGTGGGCTGATCGCCTCGATGGCGTCGTGCAGGCTGAACGAGTAGTGCGTGAGCGCACCGGCGTTGATGATGACTCCGTCGTGGTCGGCACGCTGGATCCGATCGAGGATCTCGCCTTCGTGGTTCGACTGGAAGGTCTCGACGTCGACTCCGAGGTCACGACCCCAGCCGGCTATCTCCTCGTCCAGCTCGGCGAGGGTTCGATTCCCGTAGATGCCGGGGTCCCGCGATCCCAGAAGATTCAGATTGGGGCCATGGATGACCAGCACGCGCTCCATGAGCCGAGGCTATCGGACCTCTACCGCATTCCTGTCGTTTCTCGCTGCGCCTCGAGATGGTCAGGCAGCAGTGTCTCGGCGTGGCTCAACACGGCAGGAGGCAGTTCCCCAGGAGTTGGTTCGCCGATGCTTCCCAATTCAGCCACGATCGCCGCGGTCACGTCAGCCACGCTGAGCCCCGGCAGCTCTTCGTCGAGCGCACCGGTGGCGTCCGGTCGCCAGGTCAAACCCAGCGCGTCGTAGGCGCCAACGAGTGGACGGTTGACTTCGGATGCGTCGGAGACCACGACGACACCACCGACGTGGGCGGCTCTCGCCGTCAGTCTCTGACCGACGCCCATGACTTTCGTTTCGCCGTTCAGGTTCACCGACCACTCCCCAGGGCAGTATTCCCCGGGGATCTCACCGATCCGGGCGTCGAGGCCAAGACGGCCGAACGCCCGTGCCATCAATCCGGAGATCGCTTCGAATCGCGCGGTTGTGGTGGTGCGTGGGGATGGTTCCGGCGAGGTCCAGGAGAACGCGATCGTTCCGGGGTGGAACACGGCAGCCCTGCCACCGGCCAATCTCCGCACCGCAGTGAAGCCTTCTGCCTGGACTGCTCGCACCGCGGCGTCGTACCCGGCGGACACCACGTCGCGCTTCCCGAAGGCCACAACCCGTCCTGGAACGTGGAGTCGGAACATCGCCCCGGCGTCGCCAGAGTCGGCTGCGAGCAACATGGCTCGTGCAATGGCAGTGTCGAGGCCGGGCCGGTCGGGGTTGCCGGCATCGCGGATGACGGTGAGCATCGAGCGAACTGTAGGTGCCGTTCGGGACAAGGGTTGTTGGCTCAAATCCGGGGCTCTGGGAAACTCGCACCGTGCGTACCTCCCGGATCCTCGTCGTGCTGGCAGCAGTCTTGGTGCTCGTGTCGGCCTGTAGCGACAGCGAGCCTTTCTCCAACCTCGGCGACTTCTCTCGCGATTACGTGCACGGCGACTCGACATCGACGAGCCTGGTGACGATCGATCCCGACGAAGACGGTGGCGAGCTTCCCGACGGCAGTGCTCTTTCCACGGACGCCGAGTGGACCAACGACAGCATCAGTGCGTCGGTCACGGGAAGCGTGGACGACGTGGTCGCCGCAGTGTGGACTCGTGGCGGCGGCGAGGGCTTCATCCAGGCCACGCGGTCAGAGATCGCCGCTGCGCTGCCCGAGGTCACCTTCCCTGAGCTCGTCCCCGACCAGGTGGGCTGGGTGACCAGTCAGCTGGTCTTCGAGCCGTCGGCGGCTGCCCTGGACACCGAGACCGCGGCGGCCTTTGGGCTCTGGGCCTACGAGCCGTACACCGTGACCCGCGGCCAGGGCCAGATCGCTGTGCTGCGAGTGGGCATCCTCGGTCCTGATGACGAAGTCGTACCCATAGCTGCTGAGCCGGTTGACGAAGGCCTCAGCCTTACGTGGTCGGACGACGCCTACAGCTACGAGCTGTTCTGTCGCACCGGTCTTCCGGATCCGCAGTGCTGGCGCATGGCGGAGACCGCAGCACCGCTCAAGCTGTTGCTGCCGTAAGGCTTGTCGGTGGGCAGGGGTATCGTCGGAGCATGTTTCACGGAGGCAGCTGGTGGTCCTACGTCCGATATGACGAGGAACAGGACCGCCCGGAGGTAGATCGAGCCCTTTTGCGTCGGGTGTTGTCGTATGGCCGCCCGTACCGCAACCGGTTGACCCTGGTCCTGGTGACGATCCTGATCATCTCGGGGGTGTCGGTCGTGCCCCCGCTCCTGATGCGTCGTCTCCTCGACGTGGCGATACCCGAAGGCGACCTCGGAATGGTCACCATGTTGGGAATCGGCATGGTGCTCGTGCCAATCATCAATGGGATCATTGGCGTCCTCCAGCGCTGGGCCACCGCCGCGGTCGGCGAGGGGATCATCTACGACCTCCGCCGTCAGCTCTTTGGCCACCTCCAGCGGATGTCGGTCGGCTTCTTCACCGGCACTCGTACCGGTGAGTTGATGTCGCGGCTCAACAACGATGTGGTTGGTGCCCAGCAGGCCGTCACGGGAACCTTCGTGAACCTCGCCTCGAACACGGTGTCAACGATCCTGACGCTGGCCGTCATGCTGGGCCTCGAGTGGCGACTGACCTTGATCGCTATCGCTGTGCTCCCTGTGTTCATCATCACGTCGCGGCGGGTCGGCAAGCTGTTGCGCGTGGTCCGACGGGAGCAGATGGAGCACAACGCGCGCATGAACTCCCTGATGCAGGAGGTGCTGTCCGTCTCCGGTGCCCTCCTTGCCAAGCTGTTTGGGCGGATCCCCGATGAGGACGAGCGCTTCGCCGACCGCGCAGGTTCGGTGCGTGACACCGGGATCCGTCAGGCGCTCATCGGCCGGTGGTTCTTCATGGGTCTCGGGATCGCTTCGGCCGTCGGCACTGCACTTGTCTTCTGGTTCGGAGCCTGGATGGCGATCAACGGCGATATCACCATTGGCACGATCGTCGCTCTGTCTGCGTATCTGACCGCCTTGTATGGACCTCTGTCTGCGCTGTCGAATGCTCGTGTTGAGTTCGCTACCTCGCTGGTGTCCTTCGAGCGGGTGTTCGAGGTCGTCGACATGCCACGCGACATCGAGGAGCGGCCAGGCGCCCACGACCTGGCCAACGTGGTCGGCTCGCTCGAGTTCGATGACGTGGGGTTCTCGTATGGCGTAGGTACCACCGAGGGGCTGTCCCAGGTGAAGCGCTACTCATCGAGAACGCCCACCGAGCTCCAGGGCCTCGAGACCCCGCACCCCTCCACACGGGAGTGGGCGTTGCGCGACGTCTCGTTCAACGTGGAACCCGGCGAGCTGGTGGCGCTGGTGGGGCCCTCGGGAGCGGGAAAGACAACGACCACCTACCTGGTGCCGCGGTTGTACGACGTCACCGAGGGAGTCATTCGCATCGATGGCCACGACGTCCGTGACCTCACCTTCCAGGGCCTCGCATCGGCGATTGGCGTGGTGACCCAGGAGTCCTATCTCTTCCACGACTCGATCGCCGCCAACCTGCGGTACGCCAAGCCCGAGGCGACTCTCGACGAGCTCCGGGCAGCAGCCCGGGTTGCCAACATCGATGACTTCATCATGTCGCTGTCCGCCGGATACGACACGGTCGTTGGTGAGCGCGGGTACCGGTTGTCGGGCGGTGAGAAGCAGCGCGTTGCTATCGCCCGGGTCGTGCTGAAGGACCCCGAGATCCTGATTCTCGACGAAGCGACATCGCACCTCGACGCCCAGAACGAAGCCCTGATCCAGGAAGCGCTCGAGCGCGTGATGGAGGGGCGCACGTCGCTGGTGATCGCTCACCGCCTCTCGACCGTGCTCGCGGCCGACCGCATTCTCGTGATCGAGGGCGGCCGGCTTGTCGACTCGGGCACCCACCAGGAGTTGGTGTCGCGGGGCGGTTTGTATGCAGATCTGTACGAGACGCAGTTCCGCAACCTGGGTGACCCGGTAGCCGGGTGAGGGTGATGCTGTTGATGCTCGCCTTTCTCCTTGCGGCTTGCGCGACGAGCGACGGGGAGGCCTCCGGTCTGACTGGCTGCGCCGATGTTGTTGGTGTCGACGTTGCCGGGGCGGACGGCACCTATCGGTTCGATGTGACGGTCGCTTCCCCGGACACCGGATGGGACAAGTATGCGGACGAGTGGCAGGTGCGGTCACTGGATGGGGCAGTGTTTGGCACGCGAGCGCTCGCTCACCCTCACGTCGACGAACAGCCCTTCACCCGGTCGCTGACAGCGGTCGCAGTTCCCGATGGCATCACCGAGGTCGAGGTGGCGGCGCGTGATTCGGTGGCGGGCTACTGCGGTGCGACCAGCATCGTCAACCTTCCGGATCGCTCGTGACCAGCCGCTATCGGGTGTGGGACGGAGCCGGGTGGGCTGAGGTCGAGGTGCCCACATCCGGCGGTGAGGCCGTTGTCGTTCCCAACGTCACTGCGTTGGTTCATCCAGTAGGCGATCGTTCCCAGATCCTGCTGCAGCGCCGCGACAAGCCGGATGAGCCCGTTTATCGACGTTTGGAGACTCCGGGGGGTCGCTGGCGCGCCGGCGAGTCGGCTGCCGACGCCGTCGCTCGGGAGGTCGCAGAGGAAACCGGGCTCCGGGTTGTGTCGGAGCCCGGGTCGGTGCGCTTCGAGCCCACTCCGAATCGTCCCTTCGTGGTCGACCGCCCGTTTGCCGTGACCGTGGGAGTCGAAGGGGCGTACCCGGCTCTGATCGCCGCATTTGTCGTCGAGGCAGAAGGGGAGCCAGTGGCGAGCCCCGGCGAATCGTTCGAGCCGCGGTTCTGGCACGTCGACGATGTGAAGGGCTTGTTGGCCGACGACCCGGAGGCCTTCACGGCCGCCGCCTACTCGGTCCTGACGACGTATCTCGGCTAGGTCCGGTCGAGGAAGTCGGCGATCCGTCCTCCGACCACCTCTCCCTGGTCTTCCTGGAGGAAGTGGCCGGCATCCTCGACCAGCTCCAGTTCCTCGGCTCCGGGAATG
>JABDMN010000244.1 GCA_013001485.1 Acidimicrobiia bacterium | reverse complement strand
GTCGCGTGCTTCATCAGGGCAAGCCGCCTTCATCCACAAGACGCTCGTCATCTGGGTGGCCATGCTGGCCATCCCCCTGCTTGGCGAGAAGGTCAAGGCTCCCCACATCGCCGCCATAGCTCTGCTGGTCGCCGGGCAGTTCATGCTGATCGGCGGCATTGCCGACATCGCCTGGGGCACGGGCGAGTGGCTGATTCTCGGGGCAACTCTGCTGTGGTCCATCGAGGTGATCGTGGCCAAGCGGGTGCTGAAGCGGGTACCCACCTCGAAGGTCGCGGCGGCTCGTCTGGCTTTAGGTGGCATCGTCCTCGTCGCCTACGGGATCGCCACCGGTGCCTTCTCCGGCCTGGCGACACTCGGTGCTACCGAGTGGGCCTGGATCGCCCCGACGGCGCTGACGTTGTCCCTCTATGTGACGTCCTGGTACGGGGCGCTCGAGCGGGCACCAGCCATCGACGTCACGGCAGTGCTCGTGTTCGGCGCAGTCATCACTGCTCTGTTGCGGACCGGTATCGACGGTGCTGCGCTGCCTTCCGCCGCGGGTCTTGGTCTCGTCACAGCCGGATCGGCGGTGGCCATCACCGCTGCGCTCCGTTCGCGTCGACCCCTCACGACGTGACAGTCGGACCCGTCGTCGGGACGGAAGGAGTCCAGCGCTTCGCCCGCTTCGCTTTCCCCCCGAACGAACTCGGCTATTGCGGGCCCGACGATGCCCGCGCCGTCCTCGAGTACACGGCGGCAGGGGTCACTGACCCTGGACTCGTCGAGATTGCTCGGGCATTTCACGGCGCCTGGCCGTACCTCGAGCTGATCGCGCACAGCAACGGGATCGCTGACCCTCTCGACGACCGCGTGGTTCACGCCTACTGGCTGGGCAACGACCTGTTGGACACGGTCCCGGCTAGCTCTCTGGCGCGCCACGTCGCCGAGCGCTTTGGCGGACGAACGACGCTCGACGGCCGTGACGCCATCGACGACGCAGTCGCCGCCATGCCGGCTCCGCACCACAACTTCCACGTGTTGTCGGTATATCCGTGGGTCGGGCTTCTGCGCTCGGGGATGCCCGAGGAGCCCCTCCGAATCCTCGATCAGTGCCGCATCCGCTGGGGCACCGTCGTCACCGTCGAGGGTCTGGACGCCATCGTGGAGACACGACGCCTCGAATGGGACGGGGTCCGGCTCGAGTTGGGCCAGCCTGGCGTAGAGGCGGTCAGAGTTGGCCAGGATGGATACCGCCTCGCCCCGGTGCTCCAACCCGGCGACCTGGTTGCCCTGCACTGGGATTGGATCTGCGACCTCCTCGACCGGGGAGCGGCCCGTCGCCTGGAGCGCCTGACCACATCCCAACTGGCCGCAACCAACCGATCGCTCCTCGCAGCCTGAGTTGTCGACGGCTCCCGTCGCGTCGTAGCGTCGTCGCCCGGAGGTGTTGTGATGGGCGAAATGGTCCAGTTCCAGTCGAATGGTCGTGAGGCGTCGGGATATCTGGCGACCCCAGCGAACGGGTCGGGTCCCGGCCTGATAGTCATCCAGGAGTGGTGGGGCCTCGTGCCCCACATCAAAGAAGTGGCGGACCGCTTCGCAGCCGAGGGCTTCGTCGCCCTTGCGCCCGACCTGTACGACGGTGAGACAGTCGCCGAGCCCGATGAGGCCGGAAAGCTGATGATGGCTCTCGAACTCGACAAAGCCGGCAAGCACATGGGTGGGGCAATCGACTACCTGGTTGCGAACGACGCCGTGACCTCGACCGGCGTCGGCGTGATGGGATTCTGCATGGGAGGTGGCCTTGCCATCTGGCTCGCCACCACTCGACGCGAGGTCGCCGCCGCGGTTCCGTTCTACGGTGCAATCCCATGGGAGGGAGTAGAACCCGACCTCACTGCCACGCGTGCGGCGTTCCTGGGCCACTACGCCGAGAACGACGACTGGGCAACCATGGAGTCAGCTCGGGAAATCGAAGCGACGCTGCGCTCCCTTGGCCACCGGGCCGAGTTCCACCTCTACAAGGACACGGGGCACGCGTTCTTCAACAACACCCGGCCCGAGGTGTATGACGCCGAGGCATCCAATCTGGCGATGAACCGCACCGTCGAGTTCCTCCACGAGACCTTGACGTGACGGAGCCCGCAGCAGACGCACCGTTGCTTCTCGCAGCGACCATCGACTGCAGCGACCTGGAAACCATGACTCGCTTCTGGGGCGAACTCCTGGGCGTCGAGTTCCAAACCGTCGAGCAGTTCGGATTTCTCGCTCACGCCCCGGACCGCAAAGTCACGCTATGGCTGCAGGAGGTTCCCGAGCCGAAGGCCGGCAAGAACCGCCTCCACCTCGACTTCGTCGCAGCCGACATGGCCGCCTCGCTCGAGAAGGTGACGGCTCTGGGAGGCGGCGTGGGTGACCATCACGAGTGGCAGGGGTTTGTATGGACTACCTGCAGCGACCCCGAGGGCAACGTGTTCGACATCATGCAGGCTCAGCAGCCCGCCGAGTAGACCTCAGCGGATCCGAAACAGCACGTTGGTGATCTTCCAGCCCTGAGACGTTCTCAGGAGATGCAGATGATCCACGTACTCGGGGGACAGGGTTCGGGCTGATGCGATGTCGCCGGAGATGCCATCAACGACGATCTCGAACTCGGCGTCCGGATCCTCTCCGCCACCCGACTCCGTCAGTTCGATCATCCGCTCCTTTGTGACGACCCGGAGCGACCCTTCCTCGTCGACGGTGCGCTTCATCAGTTCATCGTGCAAGGCGCGGTCCATCCGGGCCGCGTCACCGTGGTACCAGCCCTCGATGTAGTCGGCGGCGGCCGCTGCAACCGCGTCCGTGTCGTTGGGGTTCTCCATGATCCTCCTCGTCTCCGACCAGCGTATCCCGGCTCGCGCAGCGACGCGACGTCGGTACTCTGAACAGCAATGGACGCCATCCACCAATACTTCAAGCCCGAGTTGCGGCGCCCTCAAGTGGTCGTGGCATTCGAGGGTTGGAATGATGCGTGCGACGCGGCCTCCGGCGCAGCCACCTACCTACTCGGTCACTTCGACGCCGCAGAGCCCTTTGCGGTCCTCGAGCCCGAGCAATTCTTCGACTTCCAGGAGCAAAGACCGATCGTTTCTATCGATGACGGCGGGACCAGAAGCCTGTCGTGGCCGTCGACGCGTTTCTATGCCGTTGCGCTTCCTGACCGAGACCGCGACCTCGTCGTGGTGGTGGGGCACGAGCCACACCTCCGGTGGAAGACCTTCAGCCGTCGCATCGCGCAGTTCCTGGCCGATCAGGGCTCTGAGGATGCCCTGCTCATGGGTGCCTTCATCGGTCAGGTGGCACACACCCTGCCTGTGCCGATCATCGGAGTCGCCACGGATCCAGCAGACGTGCAGCGATTGGGACTCATGACATCTCGCTACGAGGGACCAACCGGCATCATCGGAGTGATGCTCGAGGCGTTTCGTGAGGAGGGCATCCCGGCACTCAGCCTGTGGGCGGCAACCCCCCACTATCTCGCCGCCAACCCGAACCCGAAGGCGATGTTGGCCCTCGTGGAGCAATCGGCCTCCGTGCTCGGCCTGGGCGTGGACACGAGCGAGCTGCGGCAGGTGACCACCGAGTTCTCGCAACGGGTCGACGAGGCTATGGAGACGTCAGGCGACTTCGCTGACTACGTCGAGCGTCTCGAGCAGGAGGGCCAGCCGGCGATGGGCATGGATGCAAGCGACAGCGATTCGCTGGTCTCCGAGATCGAGGACTTCCTGAGGGAACAGGGCTGATCGGCCGACAATGGCTGGCGTGACGCACGCGCACCAGGAGTCAGACCGGGCCGCCTTCTATCTGCGCAGTGCCCTTGTCGCCCTGATCGTGATGCTGCCGATCGAGGTGAGCGCCCTCCTGGACGCCGTCCCGGGCACCGCAGACGGCTACAGCCGCCTGGTCGTGATCCAGCCCTTCGACATCGCGCTGGCGACCATCGCCCTCCTTGGGCTTCCCGGAGCCGTTGAGCGTCTTCGTAGGCGCGACGTGGGCTGGGGAACCGGGATCATGTTGCTGTTGCTGGCAGGTGCCGTCGTGTCAGCGGTATTCACTCCCACATGGCGAGCCGTTGCCCTCATCCTGCGGCTGGCCGGGCTGTTCGTCACCACCTCGTTCATCACCCAGCTCTCCCCGGAGGATCGCCGCCGCTTCGTGGTTGCGCCGCTGCTCATCACGGTGGGTGTGCAGGCCCTGATCGGCATTGCCCAGATGGCCAACCGTGGACCGGTCGGGCTCTCCGCCTGGGGAGAGCGATCCGCAGTGGACTTCCGCTTGCTCGATGGGTTCGTCGCAATCAAGGGCACGATGATCCACGAGTACGTGCTGACGGGCGTAGCGATGTTGGCAGCCACGCTTGGCGTGGTCACTGCGACAAGGATCCGGCCGTCCCCGGCGTGGCTCGCCGGGATCGCACTCGCAGCAGTGCCGCTCGGGCTCACGTACTCCAGAATGGCGCTGATTGGCATCGTGCTCGTCATCGCGGCTCTGGCGTGGGGGATCGCCCGGGATCCTCGCCGTTATGCACTGCCCACGGTCGTTCTCATCGTCGCCGTCGCCGTGCCCACGATCATTGCCCTCGACGGTTGGAAGGGAAGGACACTCGGCGACGAGCGGGAGGGTCTCGATCGTCTCACGACCGGTCGAGTGACATTGCTGCGCGAGGCGGTCACCGTGATCGGCGACCATGCCCTGGTAGGTGTGGGACCCGGCAACTACGGCGTGACGGTGGAATCCGAGTACGCCGCCGAGAACCCGAAGGATGTCCATGCGGTTCCTGTCCTCGTGGCGGCAGAGGACGGCCTCGTGTGGGGAATCGCCCTGCTTGTGGCGCTCGGTGGCCTGGCGCTCGGCGCGATCAGGGCCGGCCCGGCAGCAGTGGTGGTCTTCGTGGGATTCCTGCCCTTCTGGGCGTTCGACAAGTTCCCCTACAGCCATCCGAACGGACTGGTGATGACCGCGTTGTGGCTTGGCATGGTGGAGGCGTTGAGCCGGGAGTCCCCGACTCAGGAAAGCAATGCCCAGCTCACTGCCGCTTCGGCGTGAATTCGGGTCGTATCGAAGAGCGGGACATCGGTGACTGTGTCATCCACGAGCAACCCGATCTCCGTGCATCCCAGAATCACGCCCTGGGCACCGAGGCCAACGAGCCGGTCGATGATCTCGAGATAGGCATGACGTGAGGAGTCGACGATCTCCCCGTGAACGAGTTCGTCGTAGATGACGTCATGGACGGTGGTTCGGTCCGTTTCTGAGGGAACCAGCACGGCCAGGCCATGGCGATCGACGAGACGGCCCTTGTAGAAGTCCATCTCCATCGTGAATCGGGTTCCCAACAACCCGACGGAGGGAAGGCCGGCTCTGGACACGGCCTCGGCTGTCGCATCGGCGATATGGATCAACGGAATGGTCACGGCCGCCTGCACCTCGTCGGCCACCAGGTGCATGGTGTTGGTGCAGATCACGACGCAACCGGCTCCGGCGGCTTCGAGCGACCGAGCAGCATCCGCCAGCAGGGACGCTGCTGAATCCCAACCACCCGCCTGCTGCAACGCCTCGACCTCAGCGAAGTCGACCGACACCATGACGAGTCTGGCGGACGAATGACCGCCTCGCTCGCGTGCCACTGCCTGGTTGATGATCCGGTAGTACTCGGCCGAGGATTCCCAGCTCATGCCGCCGATCAAGCCGATGGTCTTCATGCGAACGACTCTACGGGCGCGACGAACCGGCCCAGGTAGGCATGCGAGAGAGAGCCGCCGGTGGGCGGCGCGGTGTCTAGCGCTTCCGCTTGTGCCGGTTCGCCTTGAGGCGCTTCCGGTACTTGTGCTTGGACATCTTCTTGCGCCGCTTTTTGACCAGCGAACCCATGCACGAATCTTTCTATCGACGTGTGAACTGCCCACCGCGAAGAGGTGTGCGCCGCACAGGTTGGCGCCTCTTCGCCTCAGCCGCAAGCCCGGGCACCGGTTTCACACCGCTCCCCTAGCCTGTGGCCCTCATGGGACCTCTCATCGGCATCACCACTCAGGCGCGATCTGTCGTCTCGTCCGCCGGCGAGATCGTCGCCAACACGCTTGCGCACACCTACTCGGATTCGGTACTTCGCGCTGGGGGCGTGCCCGTGCTGCTCCCTCCGATGCCCGAACCGCGGATCGAGGGGCTTGTCTCCCGGCTCGATGGTCTGGTGCTGTCCGGTGGGGGCGACATGGACCCGGCGAGGTATGGGTCCCAGGCCGACGAAACTTGCTACGGCATCGACTTCGATCGGGACGCCTTCGAGCTGGCCCTGGCACGAGTCGCTCACCAGACAAAGCTGCCAACTCTGGCCATATGCCGGGGCCTCCAGGTGATGAACGTCGCTTTGGGAGCAACGCTCTTCGTTGACCTCCCCACCGAGGTTGGCTCGATGGAACACAGCGTGGTCGGCAGCGGCGTGTGGGAGCGCCACCAGCACGTCAAGGTCGAGGACGAGTCACGCGTGGCGTTGGCGATGCAGGAGAGCGACGTGATGGTGAACTCGATCCACCATCAAGCTGTGAAGGACCTCGGGGACGGCTTGCGTCCTGTGGCCTGGGCAGATGACGGGGTCGTCGAGGCCCTCCAGCACGAGGACGAGGATTGGGATCTCCTGGCCGTGCAATGGCACCCCGAGTACCTGGGGGACCGGGACGACATCCACTCCCACCGTTTGTTCGACGCCCTCGTTGCTGCAGCCTCGGCCTGAGGCCATGGCCATCCTGTTTGTCTGCACGGGCAACATCTGCCGCTCGGCGATGGCGGAAGCCATCGCTCGCGACCGCGGCATAGAGGCCGGGAGCGCCGGAACCTGGGCCATCGACGGCAACCGGGCCACCGCCGACGCGACGACTGCGCTCGCCGAGATCGACATCGACCTCACCAAACATCGTGCCCAGCCTTTAGCTGACGTCATCGCCGACGAATGGGATGCGATCTACGCGATGACACCAGAGCACATCGAAGAAATAGCGAGGGTGGGCGGCCACGCCGAGCTGCTCCACCCGCTGGGAGTTCCGATCGAGGACCCGTATGGGCTTCCCCTCGACGTGTATCGCAGAATTCGCGACGAGATCCGCGACGCCGTCAACGAACGCTTCGGCTAGATGACGCCGTCGACGGCGATGTCCGGCGTCAGCACTTCGCCCTCATCGCCGAGCACCTCGGCCATCGCATCGCACACAGCCTCGACTGCAACCTCATCGACCACTGCCAAGGCACTCGGCCCGGCACCCGACCACGCGGCATGCAGAGCTCCTGCGTCGAGGGCGGCCTCGATGAGTCTGCTCGACACTGGAGACAGAGACTCCCGAGCGACCTCATGCACATCGTCGCCCCGGGCCAGCCGCAGAACCGAACCGTCACCGTCACGCATGCCGGCCACGAGAGCGACGGTGCGGGCAACTGCGCCCACCAATCCGTCGAGGCCGACACCATCTGGCATCACGGACCGAGCCTTCCCCGTGGAAAGCTTGGCCTCGGGCACGCCCACGACGATGGTCAGTGAGGGGTGCACCTGAAGCCGCACTGGCCGGCCCCCCACTGAGGCGACCAGCCCGCCGTACACGGCAGCCGCAGCGTTGTCGGCATGACCCTCCAACTCGGTAACCGCCGAGAACAGCTCGGCCAGCTCCAGCTCATCGCCGAGGGCGCGTGCCGCAGCGGCCACTGTGGCAGTGGTGAGGGCGGCCGATGACCCCAGCCCGCGTCCGATGGGAACCGACGAGTTGATCTCGACGTGGAGTGGGGACGAGGTCACTGCACGAGCGGCTTTCACCACGAGCTCGTCTTCTTGAGGAACCCGATCCCGCCCTGGCTCGGTCACGTACCACTCGTCGGCCACGGCCACCTTCACCGAGCAGCGAATCTCGAGAGCCAGCGCCAGGACGTCGAAGCCGGGCCCGAGATTGGCAGCGGAGGCCGGCGCGGAGGCCAGACCGGTCATTGTCGCGACTCGAGCTCGACAAAGATCCGCGTGGCATCGGGAACCACGTCTTGCACGCGGTGTTCGATCTGGTCGATCACCGACTCCACCTGATGGTCGGTGAGACCGTCTCGCAGGTCGACGTCCATCGTGACCAGGATCTCATGAGGCGACAGCTGCATCGTCAGTAACCGGCCAATGGTCTCGACCTCGGGAACGGCCAGGGTCGCCGACCGGATGAGAGAGCGGGTCCGGCGTGACGCTGATTCACCCACCAGCAGCGCCTTCATCTCGAATGCCAGCACCCAGGCCACCACGGCCAGCAGGACACCAATCGCCATCGACGCAATGCCATCCCACTGATACCACTCAGTCACCTCTGCGAGAACGAGCCCGGTGGCCGCGATGAACAGACCGAGGACGGCTGCGGTGTCTTCGAACACCACAACCAGCAACGCCGGATCCTTGGCGTCGCGGACGGTTGCCACCAGCGATCGGCCGGCGCGGACCCGGTTGAACTCCTTCAACGCAGGGCGGAATGCGATGAGGATCTCGAAAAGGGCGGCGACCGCGAGCACCACGAGGTTGAAGGTGAGGCTGCCGCCGTGGTCCTCGGGGTGCCGGTATCGCTCCCAACCCTCGAGCAGGGCGACCACCGAGCCACCGACGAACAGGAACACGGCAACCATGAAGCTCCAGAAGTAGAGCTCCTTGCCGCGACCAAAGGGGTGCTTGACGTCGGCGGCGTAGCGGCTGACCGCGCCTCCCCTGAGAAGGAATCCCTGGTTGCCGGAGTCGGCCACCGAGTGGAAGGCTTCGGCAAGCATCGCCGACGAGCCCGAAATCGCAGCGGCGATGAACTTGATGACGGCGATGATGGCGTTGGCGATCAACGCCAGGATGACGAGAGTCCGTGATTCGGTAGCCATGGCGGCAGATTGTACGGCGGTGATCGGCACGTTCCTCGGACCGCCGGCAACGATCCCTCGAACGAGAGGTAGCGTTCCTTCCGCATGTCCGAACTCGCCATCCGTACTGAGGAGCTGACCAAGTACTACGCCTCGCAGAGAGGTGTCGAAGACCTCGACCTCCGGGTGACAACTGGCGAGGTGTACGGGTTCTTGGGCCCCAACGGGGCGGGCAAGACCACCGCGATCCGGTTGCTGATGGACTTCATCCGCCCCACGCGCGGTAGCGCCACCGTGTTGGGGCTCGACGCAAAGACCGACTCGATCGAGATCCACCGCCGCGTCGGGTACCTGCCCGGCGAGCTCGACATGTACGACAGGCTGACGGGTGGCGAGATGATCCGGTATTTCGGCAATCTGCGCGGATTCGATGCCTGGCACCGGGTCGACGAGATCGCCGACGCTCTCGAGCTCGACCTTTCAGTCAGGATCGGTGAGTACTCCTCTGGCAACAAGCAGAAGGCCGGGCTCGTCCAGGCCTTCATGCACGAGCCAGAACTGCTCATCCTCGACGAGCCGACGAACGCTCTCGACCCGCTGATCCAGCAAGTGTTCTACCGCATGGTCGAAGAGGTGACCGCCTCCGGCCGCACCGTGTTCCTCTCGTCTCACATCCTCCCCGAGGTCGAGCGGATTGCCGACCGTGTCGGGATCATCC
>JABDMN010000242.1 GCA_013001485.1 Acidimicrobiia bacterium | reverse complement strand
GTCGTAGACAAAGCGGAGCTGAAGGCTGCTACCGGGATCGACGAGGACGGCGAGCGGGTAGTTGCTGTGCTCGAAGAAATCAACGTCCCTCACAGCCAGGCTCGACTTGTCTCCGGGAGCTGCGGCCGGACGGTTCCCGAAGACGAAGATGCTCTCGAATAGCGCATCGCCGGCGGGGGTGTTGCTCCACCGCTGCACCGCGGCGAGGGAGCTCTGTTCGAATGGATACAGCTCCTGCTGGTGGCGCTGGGCCCTCCGCCAGAAATCGCCGACGGATTCGTCCGCTTCGAGCGCCAAGCGGATGGGCAGGGTGTTGATGAAGAGCCCAACGGCCCGTTCCATCCCGGGGACCGTCACGTCCCGTCCGGCGGTGGTGGTGCCAAAAACCACTTCGGTTTCTCTCGTCCAGCGGGAGAGTTGCACCGCCCAGGCAGCCAGCACGGCCGAGTTGACGGTCACTCCTTCGGCGGCGGCCGCCGTGCGCAGTCCAGCGGAAGCACCTTCATCGAGTTCCACCGTCAGGGCGTCATGTCCGGCGGTGTTCGGTGCGGGCGGAATCCCGGGAACCTCCAGACGATGCGGATCGGTGAAGCCGGCCAGCCGGGACCGCCAGAACGCCTCATCATCCGCGGGGTCGCGAGCGAGCACGCTGCCCACGAAGTCGCGATATGTGAATGGCTCTGGCAGGTCGAACGCCGACCCTCCCCGCAGCTCCGCATAGATTGCCTGCAGCTCGTCGAGCAACACCTGGACAGACCAGGCATCTGCGATGAGGTGATGACTCGACCACAGCCAGCGCCACCTGACCTCGCCCATTCTGATCATTGTCATGCGCATGAGTGGCGGCGAGTGCAGGTCGAAGCCACGTTGCATGTCGTCGTGCAGCAACCGGCGGAAGCGTCCGGACTGCTCGTCCGGACTGAGGCCGGCCCAGTCGTGCTCGTTCATCTCTAGTGGAGCAGTGCGGCGGACCACCTGGAGCGGCCGATCGAGTCCTTCCCACACGAAGGCGGTTCGCAGCACGTCATGTCGCTCAATCAGCCGTTCCCAGGCGGCGCTGAAGGCTGTCACGTCCAGCGCGCCGTCTACGTCGATACTTCTCTGGTTCTTGAAGACGTCGGCGCCGGGCTCGGCCAGCGCATGGAACAGCATGCCTTCCTGCAGCGGCGTCAGCGGGTAGGCGTCGGCGACGTTCTCGAGTCCCGGAACGGCGGTCATGGACCGTCTTCGCTGGCTTTCAGAACCTGGGCCAGTTGTCCCAATTCTTCGGGGCCAAGCGCCGTCAGGCTGGGAGCCGCCTGGTCCGGCCGCCGTGAGTCGGTCGGGAGAGATGTCGAACGGTCGGCGGCTTCGGCTAAACGTTCCACAGTGAGGGCCTCAAACAAGTCGGGCAGGGTGATGGCGAGTCCCGACCGGCTGGCCTGGGCAACTACCTGGATGGCCATGATGGAGTCACCGCCGAGATCGAAGAATCGGTCGCGCACTCCGATGCCGGTGACGCCGAGGACCTGTTCCCAGATCTGAGTCAGGGCAACCTCACTGTCTGTCCGGGGCGCAACGAAGGTCGTCTCCATCTCCGGACGCTGATGATCGGGGGACGGGAGCCCGGCCCGGTCGACCTTGCCGTTCTCCGTGAGGGGAATGACATCCAGGCGTACAAACCGGGTCGGGACGAGCTGCGGGGGGAGCCTCTCTGCCATGTGCGCCTTGAGTCGGGGTACCGGGATCTCCGACGGGGCTGTGTAGTACGCGACAAGTGTCCGCCCTGACTCAGGTCCGGTGACGTCGTCCGGGAAGCCAATCTCATCGAGGATGCGCGCCACCTCGGCGACGTCGATGTCGTCATCGAGTTCCTCGAGGGCGGCCTGGCGCGTCTTGTGTCCCAAGCGGACGTCCCAGCTGTATGGCAACGCGTAGTTGTGATGACCGCGGACCTTCCGGTGGTAGTAGATGCCGACGTCATTGATCAGACAGTTGGTGGAGCGACCGGTGTCGGTCGGTCGCGCCCACGGGACCCGCTCGTCCAGGTAGGCGTACAGCTCGTCGAGGCCGACGTCGACGAATCGATAGAAATCGACGAACTGGACGTTCTCGAAGAGGTCATCGTCGTCCAGCATCGAGACGTCGAGCAGACGATTAACTGCGTCGTCGACGCGGTGGTACGCCTTACGAGCCTGAAGGACATTGGCGTCGATCTGGTCCGAGCTCACCGTCAGTTCGGTGAACAGGTCGGCGGTGAGGCGAGTCTCGAAGAACTGTCCTCGTGAGAGCCCCGTCACGATGTATGGGATGTCCTCCTCGAGCGCCGTCTGGAGACTGAGTGTGTAGATCGTCTTGAAACAGCCGTTGCAGACGTTGGCGTGCCGCTGCAAACTGTCGACGAAGATCTCGTTCATTGCCGGCGTGGTTACGTATCGGTGATCGACGCCGAGCGCCTCAACCACTCGTCTGATGTTGCCCTTCGCCTGATCGGAGATGTAGCCGTTGTCGAGGGTGACGGCCAGGACCCTGAGGCCCATGTCGACCAGCCGACACAGCACATACGTGCTGTCCTTGCCGCCACTCAGGAGCGAAATGCAATCATATGAGCCACGCTCGTTTCGCTGCGACATCAGCAGAGTGGCGAGCTCCGTCTCGGGCTTGAAGTACACCTGCGCCTTGGTGTTGTATTCGTCGAAGGCTCGGCACTCGTTGCACACCCGATCTGCATCGAAGGAGGCGCCCGGGTAGTCGGACGCGAGCCCGCAGCGTGCGCAGTGGATCAAGCTCTCTGTTGCTACGGGATCGTCCTGCTCCCACAGGCGAGCAGCCGCCGCGGTCACCCCCGGATAGGAAGAGAGCGCTGCTTCGATCTCCCCAAGCTCCACCCGAATGCCCTTGATCTTCACCTGGTCATCCCGGCGTCCGAGGTATTCGATGATTCCGGAGGGTTGCACGCGGGCGATGTCTCCGGTTCGGTAGGCCCGGTCTTCATGGATGGCCTGACCTGCTACGAATCGCTCCGACGTCAGATCCGGACGGCCCGCGTAGCCGCGGGCGAGGCCGGCTCCTGCGATCCAGAGCTCACCGGGCACTCCGAGTGGAACGGGCTGCCCGGCCGGATCGACGACGTGGGCCCGTGCACCGTCGATCGGCCTTCCGATCGGGACGCTTGCATCGGTGTCGATCTGGGGGTCGTAGGTGTGGACCACGCATCCGACCGTTGCCTCCGTGGGGCCGTATTCGTTGTGGATGGCGAGGCGCCCGTCGAATTGCTCAGTCACGCGGGCGGCCACCGCCGTCGTCAAGTCCTCGCCCCCGAGGATGAGCTGGGAGATTCGGGTGCCGGCCAGGTCGCGGTCGACCAGCAGAGCCAGATGAGACGGCGTGAGCTTCACGATGTCGACTGCGTCCTCGGCAAATACGTCGAGCACCGCCAGGTCGGCCGACTCGGTGGTAGGCGGATAGACGACGATCGAGCCACCCGACGCCAGCGGAACGAAGATTGACGTGATGGTCAGATCAAACGTGAGAGGAGTGAATAGCGGGAAGGTGAGGCCACGACCATAGAAGTCGGCAGCCCAGGAGATGTAGTTGGCCAGCGAGCTCCGCTCGATCATGACCCCTTTCGGCTCACCGGTGGAGCCGGACGTGTACAGGATGTAGGCCAGGTCGTCGGGCGCGGGCTCGGCCCGCGGCGTGGCCGCAGGTGGAGCCGACAGCAACTCGTCGAGTGTGACGATCGGGGTGTCAACATCAAGGGGCTCAGCCGTGATGATGGCGGAGCAGCCGGCGTCGGTCACAACGTAGCGGATGCGCTCCAGCGGCCAGGCGGGGTCGATTGGCACGAATGTTGCCCCGGCTCGCAAGCTCCCGAGCATGGCAGTGACTGCGCCGGCCGACCGGGGGAGTGCTACCCCAATCACCGTTTTCGCTTCGATGGCCAGGGCCAGCTGTGCAGTCGCGCGATTCAGGTCGGCATACGTCCAACTAGTGTCGCCGTCCCGGATTGCCACGGAGTCGGGCATCTTGGCCGCCCGGTCCAAGAACATGGCGACGACGTCCTGCGGTTCGTCGCTGGCGGCGTCGCCGGCGGCAAAGGCCAGCACCTCGAGCCGTTCCCTGTCGTCCAGCAGGTCGACTTCATCGATGGGTGTGTCCCAGTCTTTGACCATAGCGTTGAGCAGGGTCTCGAAGTGAGCGGCCAGGGCGGCCCGCTGCCGCTCGTCGAGAAGACCGGTTGCCACGTCGAACGCCAGGGTGAAGCGACCGGTCCGGTCGAAGTCGAAAACCTGGATGCGCAGCTGGTGGTGGGCGTCGATGCTGTCGGGATGCAGCCATCGGGTGGTTACCGGATTCCCGGCGAAGCTGGCGAACTCCATTGTGAGGTAGTTGAGAACCACGTTGACGCGGCGATTGACATCGGGGTCGGCATGACCGGGCTGGGCCAGTCGCAAGTAGTCCATCGTTGCGGCCTGGGCTTTGGTATGGAGGGATGCGAAGGTCTCTTTTCCGTCGGTGGTGACTTCGATGGGAAAGAGCTCAATGAACAACCCGGCCGAGGATGCGAACCGGCGATTCACACGGTTGTGGGCAGGTGCGACGATGGTGACGGTTTCCTGGCCGCTGATGCGTTTGAGAAAAGCAAGCGTGGCGGTGGTGAACACCTGGAATCGCCCGAGGTCGGGAGTCAAGGCTGCATTACCGGGCCGCTCGAGCAGGCTTCGCAGCTCCCCGCTCAAGCGCGTAGAGAGCTCGATTTCGATACGTTCATTGCTGGTGCCGGTTGGTCGTGACGGCCGTCCGTACAGCGGCGGTGGCGCGACTGCGAGGTCGGAGTTCGGTTCTCGCTTCAGGGCAGATTTCGTTTCGTAGTCGAGGTAGGAGGAAAAGGAGGGGAGGGGCTCGACGCTCCCGACTGTTCTAGACAGGATGGCGGAGTAGAGCTTCTCGAGATGTCGGAACAGCACCTCAGCGCTCCGGGCGTCGGTCACCAGGTGGTGCTGGTTCAGATACCAGGCGAAGCGGTTATCGGCGAGCTTCAGCAGGGCCGAGCCGAACGTCGTCTTCTCAATGTCGAACGGCTCCCTCGTCTTCTCCTTGGCCCACGCCATCGCCGAAGCCTCGGGGTCGGAGTGCTCGCTGAAGTCGACGATCGGCAGCTCAAACTCAGCCACCTGCAGGACCTCCTGCCATGCTTCGCCTCTGGCGTCCTTGATGACGGTGCGGAGAGCGTCGGCATCGGCCACGAGA
>JABDMN010000225.1 GCA_013001485.1 Acidimicrobiia bacterium | reverse complement strand
GAACCGGTTGAGATCGACCCCGGCCGGCCACACTGGAACGACTGACCGCTGGCCCCCGTTCTGGCTCGGTTAGGCTCCCGGCGCCATGAAGAACGGAGCCTCCAACGCTGTGCTCGTCCGTGACCTGTTCAAAGGTGACGGGCCCTACCTCGATCTAGCCGAGGACTTCGTCGCGCAGTCATGCACGCTGTGCGGGCTCACCGTGGACGACGACGCCCAATTCGGATCGACGGGCCTGCTGTGCGCTCCCTGCTTCAAGCTCGAGATCATCAGCTGACGACCTCTACCACCGGTGAAATGCCGGGTGGCCTTCTTCCACGGCAATGAACGTGGCGCGACACGTGCCACACACCTTGCCGTCGGCCTCGAGCGTCGCCTCGACAACCACCCGCGGATCCTCCGCCTCGGCGACCTTGGCCTCCAGGTGGAGCGGCACGCCGGCTGGCGTGGGTCGCCGAAGCTTGACGTGGAAGTCGGCGGTGACGGTCACTGGGAACCGGCCATCGCCCCTCGCGTCGAATAGATGCCACGCCGCAGTCCAGTTCGAGTGACAGTCGAGAAGGCTGCCGATGATGCCGCCATTGACGACACCGGGAAATGCCTGATGGTGCGGTTCAGGAGTCCAATCGGCCACCACGACATCGCCTTCGACGAAGCTCTTGATCTGCAGGCCATCTTCGTTGGCGGGACCACAACCGAAGCAGATGGTCTCCGGCCCGTAGATGTCCTGGAGGTTGCTCAATCGAGTACCGCGCCCTGTTCGGCCGACCCGACGAGCTTGGCGTACTTCGCCAGCGCTCCTGAGGTGTATCGGGCCGGATACGGCGTGTAGGCGTCACGGCGACGCTGCATCTCGCTCTCGTCGACGAGCACGTCCATGGTGCGGTTGGGGAGGTCGACGCGAATCGTGTCGCCCTCTGCAACCAGCGAGATCGGACCGCCATGGGCGGCTTCGGGTGCGACGTGACCGATACACAGACCCGTGGTGCCTCCGGAGAACCGGCCGTCGGTGATCAGCAAGACGTCCGCTCCGAGCCCGGCACCCTTGATGGCAGCGGTGATGGCCAGCATCTCCCGCATCCCCGGTCCTCCCTTGGGGCCTTCGTTGCGGATCACGACGACATCGCCGTGATTGATCTGGTGGTCGAACAGCGCGTCGAGGGCGTGTTGTTCGTCCTCGAAGACCCGGGCCGGGCCTTCGAACACGTCGAGGTCGATGCCGGCGATCTTCACAACAGCTCCCTCGGGTGCCAGCGAACCACGGAGGATGGCGAGCCCACCCTGATCGGCGATCGGCGCTCCAGCCGGCAACACCACGTCCTGGCCTTCTGGGTAGGTCACATCGGCCAAGTTCTCGGCCATCGTCTTGCCAGTGACGGTGAGCGCATCTCCGTGGAGCAGCCCGGCATCGAGCAGAGCCCGAAGGACAACCGGCACGCCACCGATGCGGTCGAGATCGACCATGTGATAGGCGCCAAACGGCTTGAAGTCGCCGATGTGGGGGGTGCGGCGAGAGATGGCGTCGAAGTCCTCGAGAATGACGTCCACACCTGCCTCATGGGCGATGGCCAGCAGGTGTAGGACTGCGTTGGTCGACCCGCCCAGCGCTACAACCGTAGTGATGGCGTTCTCAAAGGCCTTGCGGTTCATGATGTCGCGAGGGCGGATGCCGTTCTCCAGCATTCGCATCACGGCGCTCCCCGAGCGCTCGGCAAACACGTTGAGCCGATCGTCGACGGCAGGCACGGTGGCCGAGCCCGGCAGCGACATGCCGATCGCCTCACCGACCGAGGCCATCGTGTTGGCGGTGAACATCCCGGCGCACGACCCGGCCCCGGGACAGGCGGCCTTCTCGATGGCCGTGAGCTCGGCGTCGTCGATGGCGCCTTCGGAGTGGGCACCTATGCCCTGGAACACGTCGACGATGGAGATGTCTTTGCCACCGTGACTGCCCGGCAGCGATGACCCTCCGTAGAGGAACGCGGAAGGCAGGTTGTGACGGGCGGCCGCCATCAGCATCCCGGGCAACGACTTGTCGCACCCGGCGATGGAGACCATCCCGTCGAAGCGCTCGCCGTGCATGACCAGTTCGACCGAGTCGGCAATGACCTCGCGAGACACCAGCGAGGCCCGCATCCCCTCGTGTCCCATCGAGATACCGTCGGACACCGCGATAGTCGTGAAGATGAGCCCGACGCCCCCAGCGTCACGGACGCCCTGTTTGGCGAACTCAGACAGCTTCGGCCCAGTGAGGTTGCACGGCGTTACCTCGTTGCCGGCCGACACCACTCCGACCTGCGGCTTGGCGAAATCGTCGTCGGTGAGCCCAACAGCTCGCAACATGGCTCGGGCACCGGCGCGCGATGGCCCTTCCGAAACGTCCTGGGAGTGGATCTTGATGGACATAGGGAAAAGGTAGTCGACGCCCGCCAAGGCCCCAGCGGTGGCGTCAGCACCGGCCACCTGCCACCGGCAAGACAACCCCGACCCACGATCACTACCTCCTGCTGGCGGCCGGAAGCTGGCGGCCGGGGCTACTCAGCGAAGCTGAGTTCTCTCCGGTACTTCTTCCAATCCGATGCCTTCGTCGACCAGACGATGTCGGTGACGATCTGGCCGACCCCGATCACGATCAGCAGGGTCGTCGTCCACCACGGCGCATCCATCACCAACGACGGTCCCAGAGCGAAGAACGGAATCAGCTTGCTGAGCACGGCACCCGACGCATGCATCCATGCCCGTTGCCGGGCCGGGGTCCGCAGATACGTCGCGTAGTCCACCTTGACGCCAGGCTGAGGACGTCCGAGCGAACCGACGAACCAGCCGGTGAACCGAATCCCGAAGAGCCGACCCACCACCATGTGGGCCAAGCC
>JABDMN010000190.1 GCA_013001485.1 Acidimicrobiia bacterium | reverse complement strand
CGTGTCGGCAGTGAACACGACCGTGTCGGCCCACAGCACGTCATAGGGATTGAGCTGGCTGTTGACGACGACACTCTCCAGGTTGCGCAGCGAGCGGTAGGCAACGTCATCGGAGCGGTCGAGGACTACGAGCACCTTGGCTCCGGTTTCCATCGCAGACAGCAGCTCAGCGGCACGCTTGGTCCCGGGCGCATCCCAGTCGAAGCCTTCCACCACGCGCAGCTGGCCGTCGGCTGCCCGGGTGGACAGCGCCGACCGCAGCGCGAGCCGCTTCATCTTCTTGGGAGTCCGCTGTGAGTAATCGCGGGGCTTGGGGCCGTGCGCGACGCCACCGCCGGTCCAGGAAGGTGAGCGGATCGACCCGTGCCGGGCACGTCCGAGACCTTTCTGGCGCCAGGGCTTGCGACCGCCCCCGCGCACTTCCGCACGAGTCTTCGTGCTGTGCGTGCCGGCGCGAGCAGCAGCCAACTGAGCATTTACCACCTGGTGCATCACCGGCACGTTCGGCTCGATGCCAAAGACGGCGGCTTCCAGTGTCACGTCGCCCTTCGACTTGCCGTCGGACGAGAAGAGTGGCGCAGTCAGCTTGTCAGCCACCGACCTTCACCGCCTTCCGCACAACAATGACCGAGCCCTTGGAGCCCGGGACGGCACCGCGCAACATGGCAAGGCCTCGATCGGCATCAACCTGGACAATGTCCAGGTTGAGAACCGTCGTCTGCTCGCCGCCCATGCGGCCCGCCATCGGCATTCCCTTGAACACCCGGGCGGGAGTTGCACAGGCTCCAATAGAACCCGGCGCACGATGCACGCGATGCACACCGTGACTGGCGGCCTGACCGGCGAAGTTGTGACGCTTCATGACGCCGGCGAAGCCCTTGCCCTTGCTGATGCCGGCGACATCGGCCTTCTGACCGACTTCGAGCACGTCGGCCACGTTGATCTCCTGGCCCACCTTGAACTCACTGGCATCGGGAACCCGCACCTCGATGAGGTGGCGGGCAGGCGGGACGTTGGCCTTGGCGAAGTGGCCGGCCATCGGCTTATTCACCTTGCGAGCATCCAGCTCCCGATACGAGATCTGGATGGCGTCGTAGCCATCCGACTCGACCGTCTTGACCTGAACGACGCGGCACGGACCGAGCTTGACGACAGTGACCGGAATCGTCCGGGACTCCTCGTCAAACAGCTGAGTCATGCCCAGCTTCTCGCCGATGAGGGCGTTCACAGCTTGATCTCCACTTCTACTCCGGCCGGCAGGTCGAGACGCATCAGCGAGTCGACCGTCTTGGCGGTCGGCTCGAGGATGTCGATGAGGCGCTTGTGGATCCTCATCTCGAAGTGCTCCCGGGAGTCCTTGTCAACGTGGGGACCGCGGATGACGCAGTAGCGGTGGATTTGCGTAGGCAGGGGCACCGGTCCCTTGATCTTCGCCTGGGTACGCACGACGGTTTCGGCGATCTTGCGCGCCGACTCGTCGACCACTTCGTGGTCGTACGCCTTGAGGCGAATGCGGATCTTCTGACCGGTTGCCATGGTGCTACCTGCTCGCTATCTGTCTTACTCGATGATCTTGGTCACGCGGCCGGCACCGACCGTCCGTCCACCCTCGCGAATGGCAAAGCGCAGGCCTTCGTCCATGGCGATGGGGGCAATGAGCTCAACCGACATCTCGGTGTTGTCGCCGGGCATAACCATCTCGGTGCCCTCGGGCAGCGTGACGTTACCGGTGACGTCCGTGGTGCGGAAATAGAACTGCGGCCGATATCCGGAGAAGAACGGGTTGTGGCGGCCACCCTCATCCTTGGTGAGGACGTACACCTGAGCCTCGAACTTGGTGTGGGGAGTGATCGAGCCCGGCAGGCAGATGACCTGACCCCGCTCGACGTCATCCTTGCCGGTGCCTCGGAGCAACAAACCGACGTTGTCGCCGGCCTCGGCACTGTCGAGCAGCTTGCGGAACATCTCGACACCGGTGACCGTGGTCTTGGTCGTCGGACGGATACCGACGATCTCCACCTCGGTGTTGATGTCGAGCGTGCCCTGCTCCACGCGGCCGGTGACGACGGTGCCACGGCCGGTGATGGAGAATACGTCCTCGATCGGCATCTGGAACGGCTTGTCCTTATCGCGGACCGGCTGCTCGATGTACGAGTCGACGGCTTCCATCAGCTCCAGGATCTGTTCGGCAGCGGCCTCGTCACCTTCGAGGGCCTTGAGGGCCGAACCGCGCACGACGGGAAGGTCGTCGCCGGGGAACTCGTACTCGGTGAGCAGCTCACGCACTTCGAGCTCAACGAGGTCGAGGAGCTCTTCGTCGTCGACCATGTCGACCTTGTTGAGGAACACCACGATCGATGGCACTCCGACCTGGCGGGCGAGCAACACGTGCTCACGAGTCTGCGGCATGGGGCCGTCGGCGGCCGAGACAACGAGGATGGCCCCGTCGATCTGGGCGGCGCCGGTGATCATATTCTTGATGTAGTCGGCGTGACCCGGCATGTCCACGTGGGCGTAGTGACGGTTCTCCGTCTCGTACTCCACGTGGGCAATAGCAATCGTGATGCCACGCTCCTTCTCTTCAGGTGCCTTGTCGATCTCATCGAAAGCAGTGAAATCGGTCGAGCCGGACTTCTCCGACAGCACCTTGGTGATGGCGGCCGTCAGCGTCGTCTTGCCGTGGTCGATATGACCCATAGTCCCAACGTTTGCGTGGGGCTTTGTCCGCTCGAATTTTTCCTTTGCCATTGCCTTCTCCTCTAGCTACTCGCCGCGAGTCTTCTTGACGATTTCCTCAGCGATTGTGTTGGGAACTTCCTGATACGAATGAAACTGCATGCTGTAAGCGGCCCGTCCTTGCGTCTGGGAACGCACATCGGTGGCGTACCCGAACATCTCCGACAGGGGAACAAGGGCAGTGACCACCCGGGCGTTGCCCCGCTGGTCCATGCTCTCGATCTTGCCGCGACGTGACGATAGGTCGCCGATGACGTCGCCCATGTAATCCTCGGGCGTCACGACTTCGACTTCCATCACCGGCTCGAGCAGCTTGATGCCCGCCTTCTTGGCGGCCGCCTGCAGCGCCATCGAGCCGGCAATCCGAAATGCCATCTCGTTGGAGTCGACCGCGTGGAACGATCCGTCGATGAGGGTCGCCCGCAGGTCGACGAGCGGGTAACCGGCCAGCACGCCACCGTCGAGGGCATCCCGGATGCCTTTCTCGACCGCAGGAATGTACTCGCGGGGAATCCGGCCGCCCGTGATCTTGTCGATGAACTCGAAGCCCTCGCCCGGCAGAGCCGGCTCGAGGTTGATGACGGCATGGCCGTATTGGCCCTTACCGCCCGACTGTTTGACGTACTTGCCGTCGACTTTGTCAACGGCCTTGCCAATGGTCTCGCGATAGGCGACCTGAGGCCGACCGACGTTGGCCCCGACGTTGAACTCCCGGACCATGCGGTCGACGAGAACGTCAAGATGCAGCTCGCCCATGCCGGCGATGATGGCCTGGCCGGTTTCCTCGTCGGAGTGGACCACGAAGGTGGGGTCTTCTTCGGAGAGCCGCTGCAGCGCCTGGCCGAGCTTCTCCTGGTCGCTCTTGGTCTTGGGCTCGATGGCCACCGAGATGACCGGCGCTGGAAACGTCATCGACTCGAGCACGATCGGGTGCTTCGGATCGCATAGGGTGTCGCCCGTCTTGGTGTTCTTCATCCCGATGGCGGCCACGATGTCGCCGGTGAACACCGCATCGATGTCCTCCTGGGTGGCGGCATGCATCCGCAGGAGACGCCCGAAGCGCTCCTTCTTGCCGTTGGTGGAATTGGCGACTGTATCGCCCTTCTCCACAGTCCCCGAGTACACCCGGAAGTAGGTGAGCTTGCCGACGTAGGGATCGCTCATGATCTTGAAGGCGATGGCGGAGAACGGCTCGTCGTCGCTCGGCTTGCGCTCCATGGTCTCGTCCTCGTTGCCGGGCTTGAAGCCGCTGATGGGCGGAAGGTCGAGCGGATGGGGCAACAGGTCGACTACGGCGTCGAGCAACGGCTGCACGCCCTTGTTCTTGAAGGCGCTGCCGCACAGAACCGGGGTGAATTCAAGGGCGAGGGTGCCGATGCGGAGCCCCTCAATGATGTCCTTTTCCGACAGGAAGCCCTCTTCGATGTAGCGAGTGAGCAGCGTGTCCTCGGTCTCGGCAACGGCCTCCATGAGATCGTTGTGGTAGTCGCGGGCCTGTTCCTCGTATTCGGCGGGGATGTCGACTTCGTCCCACTCGGCGCCGAGGTCCTCGTTCTTCCAAACCAGGGCCTTCATCCGCACCAGGTCGATGACCCCGGCGAAGTCGGCTTCGGAACCGATGGGCAGCTGGATAACGACCGGCTTGGCGTCGAGGCGCTCTTTGATGGACTCGACCGCCGAAAAGAAATCGGCCCCGGTTCGGTCCATCTTGTTGATGAAGCAGATCCGGGGCACGCCGTACTTGTCCGCCTGGCGCCATACCGTCTCGGATTGAGGCTCGACGCCGGCAACACCATCGAATACGGCTACTGCACCGTCGAGAACCCGCAGAGATCGCTCCACTTCGACGGTGAAATCGACGTGCCCGGGGGTGTCGATGATATTGATGATCTCGTCTTTCCAATTGGCCGTGGTCGCAGCCGAGGTGATGGTGATACCGCGCTCTTGCTCCTGCTCCATCCAGTCCATGACCGCGGCGCCCTCGTGGACCTCACCGATCTTGTAGGTGCGGCCGGTGTAGTAGAGG
>JABDMN010000165.1 GCA_013001485.1 Acidimicrobiia bacterium | reverse complement strand
CCCCGACCAGTTGAGGCACCTGTGCACGTCAACGATCCGTTCGCGTCCACTACGGACGACGACGAGGCCTGACGCTCTCAGCCTTCCCTGGTTCCGCGCCGCTTCTCTCGTGCCTCTGCGTTTGCCTCGGACGCGTATCGGGCGATTCGCTCGATGAAGGCGAGAAGCAGGCCTACGCCGACGAGGATGAACACGATCGTGAACGAGCGGCCGAGGTCGGTCTTGGGTGAGATGTCGCCGTACCCCACCGTCGTGAGGGTGATGACCGTGAAGTACAGCGAGTCGAGCCACCGCCATCCCTCGACAGCGCGGTAGAAGACAGTCCCCGCCGCGACGACGACGGCTACCAGAGACAACAGGCCGCGGAATTCAGGTTCGGTCCATCCGCGTCGGATTGCCTGGCCGAAGCGTCGCAGGATGGACCACAGACCGATGATCACGTCGACAGGCTAGGAGTGCCGCCGGGGTCAGGTCGTGGCGGGCTGGGTGATCGGCTGGAGAGTGGCCGATAGGGGCAACGAGAAGCAGAACCGGGCGCCGCGGGGGAATGCCTGCTCGTACCACATGCGCCCTCCCATGGCGGTTGCCAGCTGGGCCGCGATCGGGAGACCGAGGCCGATCCCCGAGCTCTCTCGGGAGTCTCCCTTCCCCACCTGCTCGAAGGGCTCGAAGATCCGGTGACGGTCGGTCTCGGGCACGCCGGGCCCGTTGTCTGCCACCACGAACGTCGCAAGGCTCTCATCGAGGGCCACTTCGACGTAGATCTCGTCGCCGCCGTACTTGCGAGCGTTCTCCAGGAGATTGCGCATGATCTGGCGAGTTCGCGTTCGGTCGGCGTTCACGCTCACCGCCCCGGGCATAGCCACGTCGATCTCCCGAGTGCTGCCTCCCGACGGGAAGATGGCCTCGATGCTGGCGAAGACGTCCTCGCGCGGGTCGAAGTCGATCGTCTCGAGCGGCAGCCGCCCTGCCTCGAGCCGGGGGATCACCAGAACGTCCTCGACGAGCCCGGACAGGTGCCTCGCCTCGTCGGTGACGATCCGTAGGAACTCATCGATCTCGCTCTCGGGGAGGTCTCGCCAGGCACTCCGCAGAGTGTCGACAAAACCTGAGATCGAGGTCAGAGGAGTCCGAAGCTCGTGGCTGACCATCGAGACAAACTCGTTCTTGAGCTCGTTGGCCCTCCGTTCCTGGGTGAGCGCTGCATCGGTGCGCTCCGCGTCTTTCAGCATCGACCGCGCTGCCCCGTAGAGGAGCACTGCCACCGTTATTAGGAGGATCACGGCAACGGTCTGCTCGACGAGCACGAGGTCGTCGTGGATCGATTCGTCTGCAAGCGCGAAGCGCTCACCTGCCAGGAGAACTGCGCCGTTGCAGGCAGCGATATAGACGATGGCGAGCAGCGAGCGGACGATGGGAAGGATGAGGATGGCTGCGGTCACGACTGCGGCAGTCCCGGCTACCTGGGCTGCGTGGGCGTGGCCCGCATGACCTGTGCCGGCGATGATCAGCCCGAGCGCGATGAGCGTCATGTCGAGGTACACCGTGGGTTCGGCGCTGTCGCCAGTCGTCCGGCGCCTCCAGGCATCTGCCGCCAGGATGGCGGAGACGATCACGATGATCGATCCCCACCACATGCCGAAGATCACCGCGATCGTCATTGCCACGGCGATGGCGGCCGAAGCCAGGAACCGCATCGTTTGGTAGTCGCGACGGATGTCGAGATACCGGATCGGGGCGCGCTGCAGGTCCATCACCTGTTGTCTATCGGCCGGAACCACCTCGAGCCGAAATGGAAATTAGAGGGAGACGATGGCCTCGAATGCCTCGTCTGGAACCGCCAGATCGCCGAATCCGACTCCAACCTCGAGGCCTGGCTTGACCGATTGCCCGTGGAAGTCGGAGCCGCCGGTGGCGATCAGGCCGAGGTTTGCGGCCGTGGAGGCCAGTCGATCCCTCACCTCAGTGGAGTATTCGGGGTAATAACACTCGATGCCTCCCAGCCCGGCGGCAGCCAGGTCGGCAAAAGCTCGTTCGTAGTCCTCTCGGCCGACTCCGATGGTGTGGGGGTGGGCGATGACCGTCACTCCACCAGCCTCGGCCGTCAGCCGGATCGCGTCGAAAGCTTCGAGTCGCTCTCTCTCCACATACCCGGGTCTCCCGTTGCCGAGGACTCGATCGAAGACGTCGCTGACGGCATCGAAGTAGCCCTTCTCGATGAGCACATGGGCCATGTGAGGCCTGCCGATCACCGGTCCGCCGGCGACGGCTGCTACCTCATCGAACTCGATGTCGTAGCCGAGCTCCTGGAGACGTTCGACCATGCGCTCGTTGCGAGTCTCTCTCCCGCGGCGCACCTCGGTCAGCCTGTCGGTGAGCGGGCCTTCGTCCGGGTCGATGCGGTAAGCGAGCATGTGCATCGGGCCGCCGTCCCATTGGACAGACAGCTCAGTTCCCGACACATATCCCAGTCCTGCCGCCTCGGCGGCGTCCCGGGCACGCTCGGTGCCGTCGAGGTGATCGTGGTCCGTGAGGCTGACTGCAGTCATGCCGGCAGCAACTGCCATCTCGACGACGTGCTCTGGCGTTTCGGTCCCGTCGGAGAGTTTGCTGTGGAGGTGAAGGTCGACAGCCACTTCAGACGATGACCATGACCGCCGGAATCGGAGCGGCTTCTGTCTCCGGCGTGGCGTCGTCTGTGAAGAACGAGAGGATCAGGGCAAACAGCAACACTACGACGACGAGCAGGGCGAGCTGCTTGCCCCGCTTGATCAATGCCTGCCGGCGCTCGACCTTGGCATGCTCGGCCGCCTTGGAGGCCCGGTTGGCCCGCTGTCGTTCTCTCTTTTCAGATGGCATCGACAGGGATTGTAGGAATCAACGCTCGACGATGACCTGCTCGATGTACAGCGTCTCGAGAGGAACCGATGGTTCGCCTCGAGCGCTGACACCCTTGGGCAGGTAGTTGATGGCGTCGATGACGTCGAACCCTTCGACGACCGTTCCGAACACGCTGTACAGCGGTGGGAGGTTCGCGTCGCCGGACATGATGAAGAACTGGCTTCCGGTGGTGCCGGGCCCTGCGTTGGCCATGGCGACCACGCCCCGGGCGTACAAGAACCCGTCGGGCGGAGGCTCGTCGCCGATGCGGTATCCCGGACCACCGCTGCCGGTCGCTGTCGGATCACCGGCCTGGATCACGAAGTCGGGCACCACGCGGTGCGACACCGTGCCAGCGAAGTAGCCCTCCTCGGCCAGGAAGATGAACGAGTTGACCGTCTCGGGAGCCGCGGCCGGGTCGAGATCGATGACGATCGAACCGCACGAGGTGACGATTGTCGCCCTGATCGTGTCGGAGCCGAGTCCAAGGTTCTCGGGGGCGGTGTACGAGAGGTCGGCTGGTGCTGCCGGAGCCACCGATCCGCATGCGGTTGGCTGGGCGGCGAAACCGGCGAGCTCGGTGGCGACTGCCACGGTGGGATCGATGTTCATGGCCGGGTTCTCCGGAGCCGTCGTGGTCGTCGTGCTCTCGCCGCTGGTCGTTGTCGTGGCAGCCGTTGTCGAGGTAGTCGTTGTGGCAGAGGTGGTGCTGGCTGCTGTGGTGAAGGTCGCGTCGGTGTCGCCACCGCAGGCTGTGACCAGCAGGGCGAACGCAACGATGAGTAGTGCCAGGCGCATGGCGGGGGAGTGTAGGAGACCTTGAGAAACACTCCTACACTCGCCGCGCGAAACCCCTCCGGAGCCCATTCATGCTCATCGTCCAGAAATTCGGTGGCACCTCGGTGGCCGGCGCCGACCGCATTCGCAATGTTGCCCGCCGTGTCGTGGAGACCCATGAGGCAGGCAACGACGTCGTGGTGGTGGTGTCAGCGATGGGTGCCACCACCGACAGCCTCATCCGGCTCGCCAGCGACGTCTCTGAGAACAGCCATCCGCGCGAGATGGACATGCTCTTGACGGCAGGCGAGCGGATCTCCATGGCCCTCACCGCGATGGCGATTCAGGATCTCGGAGTGGGCGCGATGAGCCTCACCGGCTCTCAGGCGGGGATCCTCACCACGCCCGATCACGGAGAGGCTCAGATCACCGAGATCAAGCCGGGACGGGTCAAAGAAGGTCTCGCCGAGGGCAAGGTTGTGATCGTGGCCGGATTCCAGGGTGTCGACCCGGAGTCGAAGGACGTCACCACCCTGGGGCGGGGCGGATCGGATGCGACCGCGGTGGCTCTTGCAGCCGCCCTGAAGGCCGACAGCTGCGAGATCTACACCGACGTCGATGGAGTGTTCACGGCTGACCCGAGGGTCTATCCGGATGCCAGGAAGCTCGAAGAGGTTTCCTTCGAGGAGATGCTCGAGCTGGCATCGGCGGGCGCCAGGGTGCTGATGGCGCGGTCCGTCGAGTTTGGCCGGAGATACGGTATTCCGATACATGTGCGATCCTCGTTCCACTCGGGCGAGGGAACCTGGGTCAAGGAGAAGACGATGGAACAGGCGATCATCCGTGGCGTCGCCCACGACGCCAGCGAAGCCAAGGTCACGGTCCACGGGGTGCCCGACCAGCCGGGAGTGGCTGCTGCGCTCTTCGAGCCGCTCGCCACGGCCGGCGTGAATGTGGACATGATCGTCCAGAACGTGTCCGAAGAGGGCCGGACCGACATCTCCTTCACCGTTCCCCGGGCCGATCTCACAGAGGCGAAGTCAGTGTCCGCCGAGGTCGCAGACAAGCTCCAGGCCAACGGCGTAGATGTCGACGAGAACATCGCCAGAGTCACCCTGGTCGGGGCGGGGATGAAGTCCGAGTCCGGAATCGCGGCCCGGATGTTTCGCATCCTGTCCGACCACGGGATCAACATCGAGATGATCTCGACGTCGCCGATTCGCATCTCGTGCGTTGTGCGCGGTGACCAGATCAGCGAAGCGGTGTCGAGGCTCCACGAGGGGTTTCTCCCCCTGTCACCACCCACCGAGGAGGCCTAATGAGCGACCCCACGGTTGCCGTCGTCGGCGCCACAGGCGCGGTTGGGACCCAGATGCGAGCGATCCTCGAGGAGCGTGACTTCCCCGTCGGTGAAATGAGGTTGATGGCGTCCTCGCGATCCGCAGGTGCCGTGCTGCCGACCCGATGGGGTGAGGTCACGGTCGAGGACCTGGCCGACGCCGATCCGACAGGCATCGACATCGCCCTGTTCTCAGCAGGGGGCGACCGCTCCCGTGAGTTTGCCCCCAAGTTCGCTTCGGCCGGAGCCACCGTCATCGACAATTCTTCGGCGTTCCGCATGGACGACGAGGTCCCGCTTGTCGTGGCCCAGGTGAATGACGAAGCGGCAGCCGATCACAAAGGGATCATCGCCAACCCGAACTGCACCACGATGGCCCTTCTGATGGCCGCGGCGCCATTGCACCGTGCCGCCGGACTCGACCGCATGGTCGCCACCTCGTTTCAATCCGTATCCGGCAGTGGTCAGAAGGGGATCGATGAGCTGACTCACCAGGCCGAACTCCTGGGCAAGGACGTCGACGCACTCGCGTATGGCGGTTGGGAGGACCCCGGTGGAGGGGTGTACTCCAGACCGATCGCCTACAACGCCCTGCCGCACGCCGGGAGTTTCACCGACCAGGGGTACACCGACGAGGAGTGGAAGCTGGTCAACGAGACACGGAAGATCCTGTCCTCCCCCGACATCCGGGTCGAGCCCGCCTGCGTTCGGGTTCCGGTGATGGTCGGCCACGGAATCGCGGCGACCATGTTCTTCAAGCGTCCCGTCGACGTCGACGAAGCCCGGTCGGTCCTCGCCGAAGCGCCAGGGGCGCAACTCTGGGACGACTCGCACGTGCCTACTCCGCTCGACTCTGCGGGTATCGACGACGCCCTCATCGGGAGGGTTCGACCCACGGTTGGCGAACCCGGCGGCATCAGTCTGTGGGTCGTGGCCGACAACCTCCGCAAGGGGGCGGCTCTCAACGCCGTACAGATCGCAGAGCTGGTCCTGAACAGTTGAGGGCAGTGGCAAACCTGCCGATGAACGGGCGGTGAACATCGTGGCCGATCGCGTTCCCCAATTCTTCTTCCTCCAGGTGGCGTATGCCGTCGTCGTCGCCGCGTTGATCGTGGCCGTCGTTGCCACGTCTGGAGCGTCCGTGGAGGGTTCCTTGCCGACCTGGTACGGCTGGGCGCTGGTGGCGCTGATGGCGACGTGGGCCGTGCCGACAACGATGTACTGGCGGATCCGCCCCATTGCCCACGGCAAGGTGCACGACTATCGAGCCACGATCGCCATACGCATCGGCGTCGCCGTGTTGCCTCTCGTCGTTGCCCTGATCTTCTTTGCGTTCTCCGGTTCTTGGGGTGTCGTCGTGTTCGGAGCGTTCGCGACGCTCGTTGGGCTGGCGGCCTCGGTTCCCTCCGCAACCGACTTCGTCCGCCACCGCGATTTGTGGGATAGCCCCATGTCAATGCCGGCCGACCACATCTGGGGGTCGGCCGACCCGGAAGCACTCCCCCCTTGGGAAGACCCTGACGACCATGGGCACGGTCTATTCGACGGCTGATGC
>JABDMN010000332.1 GCA_013001485.1 Acidimicrobiia bacterium | reverse complement strand
GGTCGTCCGGCAACCTAAGCGGTGCCTGCGCCGTCGACGCCGCGGGGCGCATCATCGATGAACGCATGCTTGGGTCCGACGACGACATCATCGACTGGATCAAGAGCCACCTCGCGGCCAGGACTGTCGTCGCCATCGACGCACCCTTACAAGTGCCCAATGAGACGGGACGGCGACCCTGTGAAACGGAGTTGAGTCGGGACTACGGCTCCCGCAAGGCGGGACCGCACTCGTCGAACCGTAGCCTGCTGATGGGCATACACCGGCTAATCCGCGGGGAGGAGATAGCGGCTCGACTCGCGTACCTGGGGTTTGGAGACCCCTGGGCCGGCAGCATCCGGACGGTGCTCGAGGCGTACCCGCACCCAGCGATCATCGAAGCGTTCGGGTTGCCCGAGCGACTCATTTACAAGGCCAAGAAGGGTGTTTCCGTCGCCGACCGGCGGCGTGGCCTTCGCACGCTGTCTTGTCTCATTGCCACCCTCGCCGACGCAACGCCGCCGTTGCATGGGCCGAGCGTGTCGATCGACGATTCAGTGCGTGGGGCTGCGCTCAAGGCGGTCGAAGACAGACTCGATGCGCGTATCTGTGCGTGGGTGGCGGCGATCTGGGGGCAGAAGCCCAGTCAGATCCGGCTCTACGGCGACGGGGAGACCGGCCACATCGCAGTTCCGGTCGGCAGATTCAGTAAAGACGGCTGATCGGGAATCTCGACGGCACCGAACAGGTTGCTGACGACGAACGGAGGCCATGAATGCATTTCGGAATCACCTTTGACTATCTCTGCCCCTTTGCCCGTAACGCTGCCGAGGCGGTGCTGAACGGTGTCGAGGAAGGGCGGGACTGGCAGCCGCGCTATGTGGCCTTCTCGCTTGCCCAAGCTCACACCGCCGAGGACGAGCCGGATGTGTGGGACAAGTCGTCGGGCAAGTCGGGTGTCCTCGCCCTCCAATGGGGACTCGCCGCCCGGGACAGCTTCCCCGAGATCTTTCCCGCCGTGCACCGAGCCCTGTTTGCTGCCCGCCACGACGACGGTCGGGACATCAACGATGAGGCCATCCTCCGCAAGGCAGTCACGTCGGCAGGTGCTGATCCCGACGCCATTGCCGCCGTGGTCGCCATCGGTTCACCGAAGGAAGCCCTGGCGGCGGACCATATGGAGGCCGCCGGAGAGTGGAGCGTCTTTGGTGTGCCCACGTTCCTCGCCGGGGACGACGCCACCTTCGTCCGGTTCATGAGCCGCGGCGATGTCGAAGATCTCCAGCGAGTTCTCGACATGCTGTCTTGGACCAATCTCAACGAGTTCAAACGCACCACGACCCCGAGGTAGCCTGAATAGGTGAGCAACATCGACGTTGGCGCAGTCCGCCGGGATACACCCGGTTGTGGCGAGGTCAACCACCTCAACAATGCCGGATCATCCCTGCCGCCGCAGGTCGTAGTTGACACCGTCGTTTCTTATTTGGAAGAGGAAGCCACGGTCGGCGGCTACGAGTTGGCAGACAGGAGAGCCGAAGACCTGGCTGCTGTCTACCGAAGCGTCGCCGGTGTGATCGGGGCAAATGAGGATGAGATTGCGCTCCTCGACAGTGCCACCAGCGCCTGGGACATGGCCTTCTACTCGATGCGCTTCACCGAAGGTGATCGCATCCTCACCACCACGACGGAATACGCCGCCAACTTCATCGCCTACCTCCAGGTAGCTCGGCGCACCGGCGCCCGCATCGAGGTCGTCCCCGACTCCCCATCGGGAGAGATGGATGTCGATGCACTCGAAGCGATGGTGGATGAGCGGGTCAAGCTGATCTCAATCAATCACGTGCCCACCAACGGCGGTGTTGTCAACCCGGCCGCCGCAGTTGGCGACGTAGCGAAGCGAGCCGGCGTGCCGTTCCTACTCGATGCGTGCCAGTCGGTGGGGCAGATGCCGATCGATGTCGACGAGATCGGCTGCGACATGCTGTCTGCCACGAGTCGCAAGTTCCTTCGCGGGCCTCGCGGCGTCGGCTTCCTCTATGTGCGGGACACCATGATCGAGTCACTCGACCCGATCTCTCTGGACTTGCACGCAGCCACCTGGGTCGCTCCCGACCGCTACGACATTCGCCGTGACGCCAAGCGTTTCGAGAGGTGGGAATCCAGTCCAGCGCTCCGACTGGGGCTTGCGGCGGCCTGCGACTATGCCGCCGACCTCGGACTCCAGTCCGCATGGGAGCGGCTGTCCGCTCTCGCCGCCGAGCTACGAGCCGGCCTTACCGCCGTCCCCGGCGTGACTGTGCATGACAAGGGGAGGATCAGAGGTGGGATCGTCACCTTCAGCGTCGCCGGCTTGACGGCGCCGCAGGTCAAGGCAGCCCTGGCCGAGCGTCGTATCAATGTCTCCACCAGCACTGTTGCCTCAACCCGCATCGACATGGAGCAGCGCGGCCTGGAAGAGATCGTGCGCGCCTCGGCGCACTATTTCAACACCCACGATGAGATCGACGCCGCCGTCGAGACGGTCGCCCGCCTCAGCCCACCGTGATCGTGTCGCCACGATCGGGGAGATGTGACTCGATGCCGAACTCGTCCCGGAAGCGGTCGGCGAGGGCCTGGCGGGCCTTGTCCTCACCGTGGACCAGGACAACCTGCTTGGGCTGAGCCTCCCGCACCCAGCGCACCAGCTCGTCCTCGTCGGCATGGGCCGAATAGGCCTCGAGCCGGGTGATCTCTGCCCGCACATCGATGTCCTTGCCGTGGATGCGAACCCGCTCGGCCCCGTCGAGAAGGTCACGGCCCCGTGTGCCCTCGGCCTGATAGCCAACAAACGCCACGATGTTCTCCGGATATGGCAGGCGGCGCTTCAGGTGGTGAGGCACCCGACCCGCCGTCGCCATGCCCGATGCCGAGATGATCACCATCGGTCCCCGCATCGAGTTGAGTCGCTTGGACTGCTCGATGCTGTGGGTGAACTCCAGCTGACGGGGTCGGAGCGGATTGGACCCCGATTGCTCCAGAGCCTTCATCTCGAGGTCATGTTCCTGGTGGTGGCGGGCGTACATCTCGGTTGCGTCGATGGCCATCGGGCTATCGAGAAAGATCGGCAGCGACGGGATTCTTCCCGACTCCTCCAGTTCGCGGATCCGATACAGAATCTCCTGGGTACGTCCGATGCTGAACGCCGGGATCACCAGCACACCAT
>JABDMN010000146.1 GCA_013001485.1 Acidimicrobiia bacterium | reverse complement strand
GCGAACACCGTCAATTCGCCCACCCTGACCTTGGTGATGAAATCGAGGTCTTCTGACACGAAGAGCTGCTCGACGTCAACAACGAGGTCCTGTTCGGAGAGCACCATCGTCCCGAAGCGGCGATTCGGATCGGGCACGGCTGCGATGTCGTAGGGCAGGTCGGCGACGCGTGCAGCGCGTTCCCAGTCGACGCTCGATTCGAACACGAAGACGAGGTCGGAGCCGGTGTCTGCCAGGTGCTCGAGCACATCGGCCCGGTTCTGGTTCGAGGCCGTGACGTTGTGGATCGTGATCGTGATGTCGTCGTCGGCCATGTCTGTCGGGTCGGGCTGGCTGCCCAGATACAGGGGGAGAATCACGAGGAGGTTGATCACAGCCGCTGCGAAGAACACGACGGCGGCGAGGCGCCCGTACACCATCCCGTACACAACGGCCACGATCATCATTCCGACCATGAGGAGAACCCGGAAGTTGGCGATCAGATCGAAGACCCACCACGCCGTGCCGAAGAAGCCCATGATGGTGGCTACGGACCCGAGGATCCCGAGCGTCAACAGGATGATGGCGAGCGCCACCGCGAGTCCGCGTCCGAAGAGGTTCACGACGACTCCTCGAAGGAATAGAAGAACCCGTCTCTGGCCCCCACGAAGATTTGTCCCTTCCACACGGCCGGGGTCGATTCGATACACCCCGTCTGAAGAGGTTGATCCCACAGCCGGATCGGCCGCGTTGGATCGAGAACATCGTACGCACGGAGGCCAGGTGATTCCTGGCAGCCCACGGCAACGACCAGGGTGTCGTCGACGAAGACGGGTGACGACCAAGCGCCGCCTCCAACGTCGTCGCTCCAGATGACCTCTCCGGTCGCTCGGTCGACCCCCAGGAGCCGGCCGGGGTTCGTTGTGATGAAGATGACGCTGCCTGCGATGGCCGGTGTGGCCCAGATCCCCCCGGCGAGCCCTCCGGATCCCGGCACGTCGACACCCCAGAGGCGTGGTTCGTCGGTGGTGTACGGGTCGAGTTTGACGAATTGGCCGACTTCTCCGCCTCGCGATGTGCCGAGGTCGATCTGTGCGGAGACGTACAGCATTCCCTCGTTGTCGACGACGACGGTTGAGTCGACGTCGTCGCCCATCCAGTAGTCGAACACCACGGGCGCTTCTCCGTCGAGCACGCTCGAGACGTCGAGACCCACAACTCGCCCGGCGGAGTTGGCGAAGTACACCCGCTGCTCGAACACCGCGACAGAGCTTTCGATGGACTGCTGGCGGCCGACTCGCGACACCAGCTCGTCTGTGAATGCCGGGAATTCGATGAGCACCTCGGGATCGACCGTCACCTTTCCGGTCTCGTCGTATCCCCGGTTGAGCTTCACGGCGAAGAACCAGCTGTTTTCGCCCCCCACGTACAACACGTCATCGACGATCACCGGGTTGGAGTCCCAGTCGTTGTTCCACATGCCGTTCACGGAGGCCGCGTCGAGTGACCAGAGTTCGGTCGGGTCTCCACGGTCGAGCGCAATGATGCGGAACCGGGGATCGCGTGAACCCGAGTACAGGAGAGGGAATCCGTCGGGATCGAGGCTCACCGAACCCTTGATGATGTCTCCCATGGAGAAGTCGTTGCGGGTGCGGTCTCCGGTCGCGGCGTCGACGAAGTGGATGCGCTTGTCGTAGGCACCGAAGATCACCTCGGTGACACCATCGGGGCGTTCCCACACCACGGGCTGGCCGGTCCATCCCGTTCCGCACCACACCTTGTCCTGGCCTCCGACCGGCGAGTTGCCACACATGGCCGAGTCCGGGAACTGCCAGCCCACCTCGGGGCTTCGAGGGACCGGGCCTTCGCCGTGATACGTGCGTGTCGGGTTGCCCCGGAACATCACCAGGCCGTCGACCGTTCCCCAGGGCATGCCGCTCGTCCATGCGGGAACTGTGCCGGGTGATCGCTGCGGCAGCGTGGTGGTGGTCGTGGTCGTCGTGGTGGTGGGTGCCGTGGTCGTCGCCGGCACGGTCGAGGAGGGCGTCGTCGAGTCGGCGACGGCCCCGTCGCCGACGCCAGTGCAGGCGGACGCGACGAGCACGACGATCACGAGGGAGAGGAGGATCCGTTGCACCAGGTAGGAGTCTACGAAACCGGCGGGTTACGCCAGCGCCCCCAGCCGAAACCCACTGCTGCTGCGGAGAACAGAATCACGTAGGCCCCGAGATAGATCCACAACAGAGCAACTGCGAACGTGCCCAACAGGCCATATGAGCCCAGCTCGCCGACCTGGCCCAGGTACACACCAAACCCGATCGACACCGTGGTGGCGAGCACGGCCGACACCAATGCGGCTAGCCACGACGCCGGAAAGGGCCGTGGGGGGCCGAAGTGGTACACGGCCCACAAGAACGCGTACAGCGACAAGCCGGCTACGGGTATGCGGAGCCAGGTCCACACGTCGACGATCCACGAGGTGCCGGCCAGTTCGTCGAGGAACTCGAAGAACTGTCTCCCCAACAACAACGAGACCGATGCAATGGCAAAGGCCAGTCCGGCCGCCAGCGTGAGCATCACAGCGACGACTCGGATCCTCCACCCCGAACGCGACTCGGTCATGCCCTCGATGCGGGCGAGAGCTTTCTGGAGCGCAGCCAATGCCCGGCTCGCTGACCACAGCGCGATCACCACCGACACGCCGATGATGAGCCCCTGCTGTGACGACACGACATCCGCGGCACCGGCGAGGACGTCGTCGACGATGAAGGACGTCACCTCGTCCGGAACGAGCACCCGGCGCAAGGTGTCTTCGACCCGCTCGAGGGCGTCAGCGTCCCGACCGATCAGTGAGGCTCCGGTGAGGAAGGCCACCGACAGCGGCACGAGGGCGAAGAACACGTTGTAGGCAACTGCGGCAGCCATCAGCCCGGGATCGGCCGCACGCAACCGTTCCCAGAAGCTCCGGCCCACCGCCAGCGATTCCCGCATGGCTTCCACCCGCCCAGGGTAGGAGGCACCGGCTACCGGCTACCAGCTACCGGTAGCCGGCGGCCGGCAGCGCTGTTGTCACTAGCCTCGGCCGGTGGCAGAAGGGGGATTCGACAAGGGACTACGCAGCCCGGAGGTTCGTACGGGCCTCCGCCTCCTCGGTCGCACCCTGCTCGGGTATCGAGCCGACTCGGTGCGGTCCATCCTCGGAGCCCTGCTGTGGATGTCGATGGTGGTGGCGGTCCCGTACCTGGTGAAGGTGACGATCGACCGCGCCGTCGACGGAGATCAACCGGGAGCGTTGGCAGGTCTAGTCGGCGTGCTCCTGATAGCCGGCGCGCTGCAGTCGATCGGCATCGGCCTGCGCCGCTACTTCGGGTTCCGGCTTTCCTACCGGGCCGAGGCCGACCTCCGAAACAGGATGTTTGAGCACACCCAGCGACTCGCCTTCGAGTTCCACGACCAGACCACCACCGGTGAGCTCATGGCCCGGGCGTCTTCGGACCTGTCTCAGGTGCGACTGGTCTTCGCGATGCTTCCGATCACTCTGGCCAACATCGCGATGTTCCTCTCCGTTGTGGTCGTCCTCATCATCATCGACCCTGTTCTCGGGCTTACTGCAGGGCTATCGGTGCCGGCGCTGTTCTTCACCGCCAATCGATACGCCGGCAAGGTCCTGCGGCACTCGTTCGACCTGCAGACCCGATTGGCCGGCCTCTCGGAGGTCGTGGAGGAGGCGATCGCAGGAGTCAACGTGGTCAAGTCGTACGGCCAGGAGGCCCAGGAGACCGCCAAGCTCGATCGATCGGCGGGCGGCATTTACGACAAGTCGATGGACATGGCTCGAATCAAGTCCCGGTATTCGCCGCTCTTCGAGTTCATTCCAACCGCAGGCACCGTCGCCGTGCTGTGGGTGGGTGGCACACGTGTCATCGACGGTGCCCTGTCGTTGGGCGATTTCGTCGCCTTCACCCAATACCTGTCCGTTCTGGTGCTGCCACTGCGAATCACCGGATGGTTCTTTGCCAACCTTCCACGAGCCGCGGCAGCCGCTACCCGCATCCAGGAGCTGCTGGCGACTGATCCGCAGATCGCATCGGCCAAGGTTCCGGTCGCACTCGGCCCCGGGAACGGCGCCGTTCGGTTCCGTGACGTCGCGTTTGCCTATCCGGAGGGAGGGCAGGTGCTCTCTGATGTCGATCTCGACATCGCGGCCGGGACGTCCGTGGGGCTGGTGGGAGCGACCGGCTCCGGCAAGACGACGCTTGCCCACCTCATTCCGAGGTTCTACGACACCGACACCGGTTCGATCACGGTGGACGGGGTCGACGTCCGCGACCTCGACCTCGATGTTCTGCGCACCGAGGTCGCGGTCGTCTTCCAGGAAACCTTTCTGTTCTCGGCGTCGATCCGGGAGAACATCGCTGTCGGCAATCCCGATGCCTCCGACGAGCAGATCCGGCTGGCCGCCCGGCTCGCCCATGCCCACGACTTCGTGTGCGAGATGTCCGATGGGTACGACACCGTCGTCGGAGAGCGGGGCGAGAGCCTGTCCGGCGGCCAGCGGCAGCGGATCGCCCTGGCCCGTGCCGTTGTCCGCGACCCCCGGGTCCTGATCCTCGACGACGCAACGTCGTCGGTGGATGCCCTCGTCGAGGCCGAGATCCAGGAGGCGTTGCGAAGGGTGATGAAGGACCGGACCACGATCATCATCGCCCACCGCACCTCCACTCTGGCCCTCGTCGACCGTGTCGTGTTCGTCGAAGACGGTGCGATCGCCGCCGTCGGCACCCATGAGCAGCTGCTGCGCGAGGTTCCCAGATACTCCGAGGTTCTGGCTCAGGTGGAGACGGCAACGTGAGGTACGCCCGCCACGGAGGGGACTTCACCATCGAACAGCCCGGCCGGCTGCTGGTGCGGGCCGCTCGGCTCGGTCGGCACCTGAAGTGGCCGGCGCTGGCGGCTCTGGTGGCGACGATCGTCACCACGGCAGCCCGTCTGCTCGGCCCGCTAGCTGTCCGGTCGGGAGTCGACGACGGCATCCAGGCGGGAGACAAGGATCGGGTGACGATCGCCGCCATCGTGTTCCTCGCGCTGCTGATCGTGCAATACCTCGCCGCCGTGGTGTCGCAATACACCGTCACCTGGGTAGGCGAGCGGTACCTGTTGACCCTGCGGTCGAGCGTCTTCCGGCACCTCGTGAACCTGGATGCGGCGTTCTTCGATCGACAGAAGACCGGGGTGCTGGTGTCCCGCATGACATCGGACGTCGAATCGCTGACGGAGTTCGTCAACGAGGGCGCGGTGATGCTCATCACCAACCTCCTGACGGCGTTGGGGGTCGCCGTGGCCCTGGTATTCGTTGACACCCAGCTGGCGCTGCTGATCCTGGTGGTGATCGCCGTCCTGGTGGTGATCTCGGTCGTGTTCCAACGATTCGTGAGCCGCGCCTACAAGCTGGTGCGAGAGCGAATCGGAGCGGTGTTGGCCTCTCTACAAGAGGGCATCAGCGGGGTGCGCGTCGTGCAGGCATTCACCCAGCAGGGCGAGCAACTCGGCACGTTCGCCAGGGTCAACGAGCGATTCTTCGACGCCAACATGCAGGCGGCGCGAGCGATCTCGTGGTACTTCCCTTCGGTTTCGTTCCTGCGCATCGTCGGGATCTCGATCGTGCTGCTGGTCGGCGGCAACCGGGTGATCGACGGCACGATGTCGTTTGGCTCGCTGGTGGTCTTCCTGCTGTATCTGGATTGGTTCTTCCAGCCCATCGTCAACCTCGCCAACGTGTACAACCTGGCTCAAGCGGCGCTGGCGGCCCTGGCCAAGCTTTTCGACCTCCTCGACACCCGCCCCTCAGTGGTGGAGCGACCCGGGGCCTACGACCTGCCAGAGCCCTTGTCCGGCGCGATCGCCTTGAACCAGGTGTCGTTTGGATACAACGAGAATGTCGAGGTCCTGTCCGATGTCGATCTCGAGATCCCTCCAGGGCAGCGACTCGCCGTCGTCGGCGAGACGGGGGCAGGCAAGTCGACTATCGCCAAGCTGGTGATGCGGTTCTACGACCCGACGGCGGGCTCGATCACGATTGACGGTCATGACCTGTGCGACGTCACCACCGATTCGCGGATCAATCGCATCGCACTGATACCCCAGGACGGCTATCTGTTCAACGGTTCGCTGCGGGACAACCTGCGCTACGGGAAGCCTGACTCCACCGATGACGAGATCTGGAACGTGGCTGCGGCCATGGGCATTGCCGGTTGGGTGCGAGACCTTCCCGAGCGGCTCGACACGCCTGTGCGGGAACGGGGAAGCCGATTCTCGGCGGGTGAGCGTCAGCTGGTGGCCCTGGCGAGGGCGTTCCTCGCCGACCCCTCGATCATCGTTCTCGATGAGGCGACGTCCAACCTCGATCCCGAGACCGAGGTGCGCATGGAGAATGCTCTCCGGGCCCTGCTTGCGGGGAGAACGGCCGTCGTCATCGCCCATCGGCTCCGCAGCGCCGAGCGCGCCGACCGGGTGGTCATGGTGGACGCCGGGAGGATCATCGCCGACGGGTCACACGAGGAACTCGTGGTGGGGTCACCCGAGTACGGCGAGCTGGTCGCCGTGTGGCAGCGGGGCGTTGCCTAGGCCTTGAGCTGGCTGGTTGTCGCTTTCTCGATCTGTTCGTCGCGGTTCTTCTCGATCCGATCGACGACCGTGGCCTGAGCAGGCTTGCGACGCGGCTTCTTGTGCCGGTTCTTGCGTGGGCGCTGCATATCCATCACCTCTGAACTCAGCATGAGGGCTCGGGAACCGCGTAGCTAGGGCAGAAAGGCCTTCCGCACCGGCTGCCAGCTGCCAGCTGCCGGCAACACCCGGGTGTCGGGCACTCGCCGTCTGTAGGAGAATCATCAGATGCACCACCCGCTGCTGGCACGCTTCTACGACACGTTCCTCTGGCCAGGCGAGCGACTGGGAATGGCATCCCAGCGCGATCGCCTCGTCGGGCACCTGTCGGGCACAGTGCTCGAGGTTGCCGTCGGAACCGGCCTCAACCTGCCTCACTACCCGGCGACGGTGACGGTCGATGCCATCGAGATCGACCCACACATGTTGCGAAAAGCGAAGAGCCGGGCAGCCGAAGCGATCTGCGATGTCCGGCTTCACGAGGCCGACGTCCACCGGCTCCCGTTCGAAGACAAAGTGTTCGACCACGCCGTCGTCAGCCTGGCGCTGTGCACCATCCCGGAGCCCGGCAAGGCCCTGGCAGAGATTGCTCGGGTGGTGCGAGGTGACGTCCACTTCCTCGAGCACGTTCGATCTCCCTCACCGGCCAGGGCGCGATGGCAACACCGCGTCGCGCCGGCCTGGTCTCGATTCGCAGGCGGGTGCAGGCTCGGTCAGGACACCGAGGCCGTCATCACGGCTGCCGGCTACACGATCACTGACATGTGGCGGTCGAGCGGTGGCGGCATGATCCAGGGTGTGGCAAAGCCTGCGTCCCACGACCGGTAGCCGGCACCTGGCAGCTGGCAGCCGGTCGGGTTGGGCGATCTGACTCCTGTCTACAGTCGGGCACATGGATTGGGCACGTGAGATCGACGAGCTGCATGAGTTCTTCGAGGCGTGGTTTCGAGG
>JABDMN010000127.1 GCA_013001485.1 Acidimicrobiia bacterium | reverse complement strand
GCTCTCATCGGCCGCGAGGTTAGTGCTGGTCACGGTTTGCGCCCGCCGTGGCAACTACGCTCGCCGCCGTGACCATTCCTCCCGGCGAAGAGACCCATGATGGAAGTGCCGCCCTGCGCGCCGACATCCGCCTGCTGGGCAACCTGCTTGGCGAGACGCTCGTCCGTCAGCATGGCCAGGAGCTACTCGACCTCGTCGAACGCGTTCGTTCCCTGACAAAGAGGCTCCGTGCAGACGCGTCCGACGAAGACGCAGCGTCAGAGCTCGACGCCGTCATGGGCGATCTCGATCTGAGCACGACGATGCAGCTGGTGCGGGCGTTTTCTGCCTACTTCCACCTCGCCAACATCGCCGAGCAGACCCACCGGCTCGACGAGGCCACAACGCGACGGGGACGCAAGAGAGGATTCCTCCAGGCAACGGTCGACCGGATCCTCGAAGCCGGCATCGACCAGGACACAGTCGCCGATGTGGTCGACCGGCTCGAGTTGCGGCCCGTGTTCACCGCGCATCCCACCGAGGCCGTACGCCGGTCCGTGCTGACCAAGACCGAGGCCATCGCCGGGCTTCTCGAGCAGCGGCAGGACCCACGCCTCAGCGAGCCCGAACAGGACCGCATCACCCGGCGTCTCGCCGAGCTCATCGACCTCATCTGGCAGACCGATGAACTGCGGACGACGAGGCCCACCCCCATCGACGAGGCACGGTCGGTGATGTACTACTTCGACACGATGTTCCGCGACGTGGTCCCGGACCTCCTCGATGAGGTCGACCATCAGCTGGAACGCCTCGGAACCTCGCTGGGACCCACGTCGCGCCCTCTCCACTTCGGAACCTGGGTCGGTGGGGACCGGGACGGCAACCCCAACGTGACCCCGGCCATCACCTTCGAGGTGCTGGGTCTTCAGCACGATCGAGGTTTGCGGGGGCTCATCGCAGCGGTCGAGGTGCTGTCCGCGGAGGTGTCGAGCTCAGAGGCCGTCATCGGGATCTCCGAGGAAATGGCAGAAAGCCTCGTCGCCGACGCCGACGCACTCCCCGACATCCACGAGCGGTTTCGTGAGCTGTCGGCGGGTGAGCCATACCGTCAGAAGTGCGCCTACATCCACGCCCGCCTCAACGCCACCAGGGAGCGGATCCACGACGCGGCCATCCATGTGCCCGGCCACGACTATCGCTCATCGCACCAACTGCTCGACGATCTCGCCGTGATGCACCGGTCACTCACCGAGAACCAGGGTGAGCTGATCGCCGAAGGCATGCTGGCTCGCCTCATGTGGAGGGTGTCGGCGTTCGGGTTCCACCTCGCCACCATGGACGTCCGGGAGGACAGCGAGAAGCACCACGACGTGCTCACCGATCTCTACCGGCGCCTCGGCGCGGACTACACGGCCCTCGACCGACCGGCAAGGCTCGAACTGCTGGGCACCGAGCTGGCATCGCAGCGTCCGCTGGCGCCGCTCACCGTTCGGCTCGACGACGAGCCGGCCAAGACCCTCGGCACCTTCCACGCCATCCGTGACGCCCTCGACCGATTCGGTGATCACGTGATCGAGTCCTACATCGTTTCGATGACCGTCGACGCCGAGGACATCCTGGCTCCGGCGGTGCTGGCCCGTGACGCCGGTTTGATCGATATCGAAGCCGGAGTCGCCCGGATCGGCTTTGTGCCGCTGTTCGAGACCGTCGACGAGGTCCGCAACGCCCACCATTCGTTGGAGCGCCTCCTGTCCGTGGACACCTATCGCAAGCTGTTGACACTGCGCGGCGACATCCAGGAGGTGATGCTGGGCTACTCCGACTCGAACAAGCGGGGCGGGATCACCACGTCACAATGGGAGCTGTATCAGGCATCGCGCTCCCTGCGGGACGTTGCGATGCGCCATGGCGTCGAGCTGCGGTTCTTCCACGGCCGGGGAGGCACGGTTGGTCGCGGTGGCGGCCCCACCGGCGAGGCGATCCTCGCCCAGCCGTGGGGCACGGTGGACGGCCGGATCAAGATCACCGAGCAGGGCGAGGTCATCGCCGACAAGTACGGGCTGGCGAGCCTGGCGCGCTCCAACCTGGAGGTCGCGCTCGCCGCCACTCTGGAGGCTTCGCTGTTGCACCGGATGTCCCGGCAGCCCCAGGAAGTCCTCGACGGGTGGGACAGGACGATGACCGCCATATCGGACGCCTCCTACGAACGCTATCGGGCTCTGGTCGACGACCCGGGCCTGGTCGACTACTTCATGACCTCGACACCGGTCGATGAGCTGGGCGCGATGAACATCGGTTCGCGGCCGGCGCGGCGGCCCGGGTCGGCCCAGGGGCTCGACGGCCTGAGAGCCATCCCCTGGGTGTTCGGCTGGACCCAGTCACGTCAGGTGGTGCCAGGTTGGTTCGGTGTCGGCTCGGGGATCGCGGCCGCCCGCGCCGCCGGTTTGGAAGACCAGATGCGCGAGATGTACGACACCTGGTCGTTCTTCCGCACCTACATCTCCAACGTCGAGATGACGCTCACCAAGACCGACCTCAATGTGGCGGCCCAGTACGTCAACCTGCTGGTCGACCCTTCACTCCACTACCTGTTCGACGTGATCAAGGCCGAGTTCGCAGAGACTCTCGAACAGGTGCTGTGGATCACCGGAGACGAACGTCTCCTCGACCGGTACGGGACGCTGCAGACGACGCTGGCCGTACGCGACGTCTACCTGGACCCGATCAGCATTCTCCAGGCAGGCCTGCTCCACCGGGCCCGGGAGACGGACGAGGTGGACGAGAAGCTGCAGCGAGCCATCCTGCTCACCGTGAACGGCCTCGCCGCCGGGTTGCGAAACACCGGCTGAGTCTCTCCCCCCAGACATGGGGGGAGTACCCGATGGAGCGCAGCGACTGAGGGCGAGGGGGGCAGCAGTTGTTTCTCACGGTTGCCGCGGAGTGGGACGCGTGAATCCCCCCTACCTCCACCTCCGGCTTCGCCTCCGGTGCAGGGACCTTCCCCCCTCAAAGGGGGGACACGGCTACCCCGTGGCCCGCCGCCGGATGATCGCGGTGACGGCCTTGGGATCGGCTTTGCCGCCGGTGGCTTTCATCACC
>JABDMN010000108.1 GCA_013001485.1 Acidimicrobiia bacterium | reverse complement strand
GGATGGATCCGAGCTGTGGTGGGTGCAGCTGCGGCCCATCACCGGGCTCGACGACGTCGGTGTCTATTCGAATCGGATATCCAGAGAGGTGATGCCCGGGATCATCAAGCCTCTCGTGTGGTCGGTGAACGTGCCGATGGTCAACCGCGCCTGGGTCGAGTTGTTCACCGAAGCCCTCGGGCCCAACAAACTCCAGCCCGAAGACCTGGCGAAGGCGTTCGCCTATCGGTCGTACTTCAACATGGGAGCGATAGGAGACATCTTTGGACTGCTCGGCATGCCCCGTGACTCGCTCGAGCTTCTTCTCGGGCTGCCGGCTGGGGAGGACCAGCCATCTTTCAAGCCCACGGCAGCCACGATGCGCAAACTGCCACGGCTGCTTCGCGTAGCCGCTGGCAAGTCGCGCTATCGCAAGTCGATCGAGGGCGAGGTCCAGGCGCTGCGGGCCGCTTACGCCCCGTTCGACCGATGGGATCTCGAATCACGCTCGGATCCTGCACTCCTATCCGACGTTGCAGCGCTTGGTGAACTCGGGGTTCGAGCCGCATACGCCAACATCGTCACCCCGCTGTTGGCCAACCTGCACAACGCCATTCTCAGACGCCGGCTCACCAAGGCCGGTCTGGACCCCGAAGCCGTCGAGGTCGCCGACACGTCCGGTCTTCTGGATGTGAACCCCAATCCGCACCTCGACGCCCTTGCCGAACGCTTCTCCGGACTCGACGACGCCGCGATGGACGCCGTCCGATCCGGTGGCTACTCAGCGGTTCCCGACAATCTCAAAAACGACGTTGATAAGTTCCTCGACAGGTTCGGGCACTTGTCCTCGAGCGGGAATGACTTCTCGGTCCCGCCATGGCGGGAGACGCCTGACGCCGTTGTCGGCATGATGCTCGATCACGCCGCCACGCACGGTTCGACTACTCGCCGAGAATGGAACTCGGTCGAGTCGTCGATGAACCCGGTCGCTGGCCGCGTTGCGAGGGCACTGCGCAACCGCACCGCGGAGTACATCCATCACCGAGAAGCCGTCAGCTTCACCTACACCTACGGCTACGGCCTGTTTCGCCGCTACTTCCTGGAGGCCGGCCGTCGACTTGTCGAGAGTGGCGCTCTCGACACTCCCGACGATGTCATGTATCTGTACCTCGACGAGGTGAGGGCTGCTCTCAGGGGCGAAGCCGATGGCACCTGGCCGCGAGAAGAGGTCGCAGCTCGCAAAGTCGACATCGCCAACGTCGCTGATATCGACATGCCCGAGGTGATCATCGGCGATGACTTTGTGCCGACGACTGCCTCCACGCCGGAAGGCACGGTCACCGGTATCCCCACATCGCGCGGTCACTACCGGGGCATCCTGCGGGTTGTACGCGACACCGCTGACTTCTCAAAGGTCGAGCCAGGCGACGTGATCGCGATCCCGTTCAGCGACGTCGGTTGGACGCCCTTGTTCGCCAGGGCCGGTGCCGTCGTCGCCGAGGCCGGCGGGATGCTGTCCCACAGCTCGATCGTCGACAGCGAGTACCGCATTCCCTATGTCGGTGTCCGAGGCAACCCGGCGCCTCGACGGGGGCGACGGTCACCGTTGACGCGGTCTTCTATCGGCACCCGCCGATGGATGCGCCTACTGCTGCATCTGTTGCATCTTGTGCGGTTAACCGAGGTTGACGGTTGGTCCCAACGCCGGGGCTTCTCTCCTCTGGAGGCCCGGCTCGCGAATTGAAACCATCGCACCCGGCGATGCAACACAACGGCGATCACTCCGATTCTCTGCAGGCTGCGACGTTCGACGACCCGCTCCTCGCTCCTTCGCCGGTACCTCGCGAGGAGCAGGTCGTCGGCACAGCCCGCCCCCTCACGCTCAGCCGGAGGATGTTCCTCGGGATGTCGTCGCTGGCTGCCTTCGCCGCTCTCTTCTTTCAACGGGCGCTGCGACCGATAGGCAACACCTTGGCCCGCATGGGCATTCGAGCGCCGTGGCACCGGTCGGGGCCGATCGACATCTCATACACCACGTGTGACATGTGCCCGTGGCGGTGCGGGGTGATTGTCAAAACGGTCAACGGCGTGGTCCACAAGATCGAGGGGAACCCCAACGACCCCAAGCGCCGCGGCATGCTGTGTGCCAGGGGCCAGGCCGGCGTGTCGTTCCTCTATGACCCCGACCGTTTGAAGACCCCGCTCATCCGCACGGGCGAGCGAGGTTCTGGTGAGTTCCGTGAAGCGAGCTGGGATGAAGCACTCCAGTACGTGGCCGACAAGATGGTGGCGATCAGGGACACTGACGGACCCGAGGCCGTTGCGTTCTTCGGACATACCTCGGGTGAGTTCTGGTTCACGGACTACCTCCCCGGTGCGTGGGGATCGCCGAATGCTGCAAAGCCTTCTTCCTCGATCTGCACCAGCCCGCGGGAGGAAGCGTCCCTGTTGACAGTCGGCCGTCCCATCGGCGGCCACGAACCTGTCGACTGGGACGCAATCCAATGCATCACCTTGATCGGATCTCACATCGGTGAGGATTCCCGCAACACGGTGATGCAGGATTTCGCCGCCGCTCGAGACCGCGGTGCTCGTCTGATCGCCGTCGACCCGCGGTTCTCGACGGCGGCGATGAAATCCGATCACTGGTTGCCGATCAAGCCCGGGACCGACACCGCGCTCCTGCTTGCGTGGATCAACGTGCTGATCACGGAGGACCTCTACGACGCCGACTATGTGGCCGAGTGGACCACCGGGTTCGAGGAGCTGACGGCCCACGTCTCCCAGTACACACCGGCGTGGGCGGCGGGTATCACCGACCTCACCGAAAACCAGATTCGCGAGACGGCGCGCGAGATGGCGCGTCATGCGCCGCAATCCGCCATCGTGCCGGGGCGCCACGTCACGTGGTACGGCAACGACACCCAGCGGATGCGTGCCGTCTACATCGTCAACGCTTTGCTCGGTGCGTGGGGCAGGCGCGGGGGTCTCTACCTGAACAAGTCTCCCTATCTCGAGGCCTACCCGCATCCCCCGTTCCTCGTTGAGGGCGGTGCAGGAGGTTGTTCGGCCGAACCAGGCGAAGAAGGCGACGATCTGCCACCGGGCCCCACCGGGAAGACCCGGGCCGACGGCGCCCGAACCAAGTTCTTGCGGGGTCCGACCGCCATCCAGGAGCTGATCGACCCGATGATCACGGGCGACCCGTACCCGATTCGGGGCCTCGTGGTCTATGGCGTGAACCTGCTCCATACGATCCCGAACCCGGAACGCACCAAGGAAGCCCTGCGCAACCTCGATCTCGTGGTCGCCATCGACGTACTGCCTCAGGACCACGTCGACTGGGCCGACGTCGTGTTGCCCGAGGCCACGTATCTCGAGCGTCACGACGAGTTGTGGGCACTGGGCCACAAGACCCCGTACATCGCGTTGCGTGAGCCCGCCGTCGAGCCTCTCCACAACACCAAGCCGGGCTGGTGGATGGCCCGCGAGCTTGGCCTCAAGCTGGGCCTCGACTCCTTCTTCCGCTGGGAGGACGCCACCGAGTGGATCGACAAGCGGTTGATCTCGGTGGGGTCCAGCGCTGAGAAACTCCACGCCGCCGGCGGCATCATCGTGCAGGAGG
>JABDMN010000086.1 GCA_013001485.1 Acidimicrobiia bacterium | reverse complement strand
GGGTCGCCGGGCGAGAGCACGGGCGATGGCAACACGCTGCTGCATGCCTCCCGACAGCTCCCAGGGATAGGAGTCCTCCTGACCGCCTAGCCCCACCGTCTGAAGTGCATCCAAGACCCTGGCTTCCCGTTCCGCCCTATCAGCCAGATGCTCGAGTGGGAAGGCGACATTGGCTCCCACCCGAAGCCAGGGGAACAGCGACCGTCCGTAGTCCTGGAACACCACCCCGAGGTCCGATGGCACATCGCTGATGAGGTCTCCGGCAAACCGGGCCGACCCACCGGTAGGAGTGAGGAGCCCGGCCGCGATCTTCAGCAGCGTGCTCTTGCCAGAGCCGGAAGGTCCCACGATGGCAACGATCTCGCCCGCGGCAACCGTGAGAGACACGTCGGTGAGGGCTTCCCGTTCGCCGTAGCGATGACTCACGGCATCGAGGGCGAGGAGCGGCTCAGGCATTCTGCACATGGTGCCAGGCCAGCACGCGTTTCTCGACTGCAACGAGGCCGGCGTTCACCGTGAGCCCGATGATGGCCACCATCGTCAGCGCGGCCCACATGTCGAGATAGGCAAACGAGCGCCAGGCGCGCACCAGCTGAAACCCGAGACCGTTCGTCGCACCGATGAACTCGGTGAGGACCATCATGATCAGGGCGATCGACAGAGAGATTCGCAGCCCGGCGAAGATGTAGGGGCCGGCTCCGGGAAGAATCATCTTCTGCAGGCGACGCCACTTGGGGATGGCGAAGACACGGCCGATGTCTCGCCGGTCCTCACCCACCGCGGCGACGCCCTCGATGGTGTTGAAGAGGACCGGCCACACGGCTCCGAAACCGATGAGCGCGATCTTGGGGAGCGAGCCAGTACCGAACGCGATGAGGAACACCCCGAGCACGAGCGGGGGTGGCACAGCCCGGCCGAATTCGAGAATCGGGGAAAACACGTCGCGGACCACCGGGCGCAGCCCGAACACCACTCCGAGGCCGACTCCAGCCAGGACTGCGACCACAAAGCCCGCTCCGAAACGGAGCAAGCCGGGAATGACGTGCACGGTGACCGCGTCGCCGGTGACGTACTCGGCAACGAAGCGTTGCATGACCTCGGACGGCGGTGGGAAGAAGAGGGATGACAGCAGGCGAGACGTTGCCTCCCACAGTCCAAGCAGAACGACGATCGAAGCGACCCGCCACGCAACGATCCGGTTCACGTGACCCTCCACGGGAACAGCCGGTTGTCGACAGCGACGAGTGCCGCATTGAGAGCAACTCCCACCAGGCCGACGATCACGATGGCGCCATACACCGTGCTGAGGTTGCCGACTCCGGTGCTCAACTCGGCTACGTACCCGCCAACCCCGGAACCGGGAAGCAAGAATTCAACGGACACGGCGACGATGAGGCCAATGGCAGCCGCCAGCCTGAGTCCGGTGAACGCGAACGGCGCCAGGGCAGGGAGGCGGACTCTGCGCCAGATCTCGAGGCCGCGGAGCCCGAATGAGCGGGCCGTATCGAGGCGGGTCGAGTCGAGTGTCGATACTCCGTAGCTCGTGTTGAACAAGATCGGCCACACCGCGGCAAACGCGACTGCGAGAGCTCGTGACCAGATGCCCCTGCCGTAGAGACCGAGGAGGAGCGGAGCCAGGGCAACTGCAGGGAGTGGGCGTATCAGCTCGATCGGGCCGCGGGTGAGGAGTTCGATGCGAGCCGAACCTCCGATGAGAGCACCGGCAACGACGCCGAAGACGACGGCGATGGCCATGCCGAGGAGCCAGGCGCCCAGGGTGACGGCGACGGCGGCGACGAAGTCCGCCTCCGTCAGCAACGCAGCAGCTTCGCCAATGACCTCGCTTGGGGGTGGGAGCGCCGAACCGCCGACGATTCCGGTTCGGACCGCCAGTTCGACCAACCCGATGACGAAGACCGCGCCGATGGTTCCCCTCAGGAGACGGCCGGTCCGCGAACTCATGGGTTGAAGACGAAGTCGTTGGCGTCGAGGGGCTCGGAGAGGAACCCGAGATCGGCCATGAGGTCGGCGGGCACCTGGAGATCCTCCACCGTCAGGCCGTCCTGGTAGACGGGGAGCGCCAGGGACTCGGCAACTGCCGGAGGCACCTGGGAGTACTGGGGAATGAAGCCACGGAGAAGGGCCTCGTCCGCCGCAAGCTCAGTTGTGGCGCGCTCGATGGCCCGCCGGAACGCAGCGATCGTGTTCGGGTTGGCCTCGGCAAATTCCTCGGTTGCGACATAGCCGGCGATGGGAAGGTTCCGGGCGCGTCCGGTGTACGGATCGGCCACCGAACGGAGCCCGCTGGCAGCACCGAACGACGTGAAGGGCTCAGTGAGGAAGCCGGCGTCGACAGCGCCCGATTCGATGGCGGGAATGATCTCGGGGAACGCCACCTCCACATACTGCACCGAAATGTCCAGACCCTGCTCGGCGATGAGGTTCTCGATGGTGATGTCACCAACATTGCCGATCGTGTTGGTGGCGACGGTGCGGCCATCGAGATCGGCAAGGCTCTGAATGGGCGAGTCGGCTGTGACGAACACTCCCCCCTGGCCGTCCCCGAGCCACGTCCCATTGGCGACGACGGTGAGAGGCGCTCCATTGGCGACGGCCGCAGCGACAGAGAGCCAGTTGTT
>JABDMN010000045.1 GCA_013001485.1 Acidimicrobiia bacterium | reverse complement strand
AGTTCAAGTCCCCCCTCCGACATAAGCGTTAGTAAACGGTTCTCGGAAGCTTCACGGCCAGGTATGGATCGTGGGGGCGGCAGGTCCGAGCGCGGCACTGAGCGTGATGAGGTCGTCGGGGTCGCCGGTCAGGATGTCGTCGCCGAGGCGTACGGCGGTGATCACCAGGTGGGCGTCGACGACGTCTGTTGTTTTGGTCTGAGCAAGGAGTTGTCCGACTGGGCGGCCGTCGTCGAGTGGGTGGATCGTGATGGTCTTGAGGAATGCGGCGAGGCGGGCTTGTCGGGGTCCGTTGCGCCATACCTGCCCGACGACGGGGTGGGTGGTGTGGAGAGTGGTTTCGGATCTGCTTGCTGCAGTCAGGAATGCGTGGGTGGTTTGCTCACTGCGGTCGACCGAGATGAGGAACCCGGCGTCGAGAATCACAGGCCGTATCGTTCGGCCATTGCAGCGACGTCTTCCTCTTTGATTGGACCCTGTTCGGTGTCCCACTCGGCGAGAAACGCGCTGAGGGCATCCTGGCGTTTCCGGTCGGCTGCGAGGCTGCGGAGAGCTTGGCGGATTGCGCTGGAGCGCCCGCCATATTCAGGTGCAAGTAGGTCGAGGAGGGCTTCGTCCTCGTCGTCGAGTCGGACTGTGGTGGTGGCCATGAGACCGACTGTAGCACGGTTGTGCTACATTGCCGAGTCCCGGGTCTAGCGGCGTCGTGCTCCTGCTTCAGGCGAAAGCATCCAGCCAGAGCCAGTCGCCTCGACGGCGAGGGTTAAGGGTTGCATACGCCCCTCCGACACGTTTGGAGAAGCCCTGGTCAGAGCTTTCTGGCACCTGGGTGTCGGACGCAGGGTCCCGCCCAAAAATGGCGGCCGCAGGTCTGTGAATTGGGGTTTTGTGGTCGTGTCGGCTCGAGTCGGGCGGTTCCGAGCGTGGGGTTTCCAGCGTAGACACCGCAGGCCTCATCGACTCAGCCTCCAACCGAGCGCCGATTCGAACGCAGGTGGCGAGAGTCCAGATCGCCCAGCGTGCGCCCAGCTCCGAGCTGGAGCCACCCTGCCCCTGTCTCGGACGAGCGCCCGTGCGGCAGCGAGTTGTTCGCCGTGGGAGTGGAACAGGTTGCGGGCGGCTTGTGTGGTCCATGGGCCGGTCGGGTTGATGGTGATGCCGGCGAAGAAGACCTCGTGGCTGGTGATGTCGATGAGGAACGCACCCACAAGTCTTAATCAGGCACCCACACCCCGCCACGTATGGAAACTGTCAAGGCAGGAGCCGCTGACCGTCGACGCGCCTGGGAAGAGCGAGGGGGTTGCCGTCGCGAAGTGAGTACGGCAGGTGTGTGTCGGGCACCCCCTGATACGCAACGGGGCGAAGAAAACGGCGAACCGAACTCGCTCCAACCGAGGTGTGGAGAGGGTTGGTCGAGGCCGGGTAGCGCCCCCCATGGTGCATCGCCCAGCCAATGCGGACCCCCGTGGGGAAGCCATTCCACACCACTCGTCCCGCCTCTTGCCGGAGTGCAGCGAAGACCGCTGCGCTGTCGGGGTCGCCGTCTTCGGCATGGATAGTGGCTGTCAGGGACGCCGGAAGTGCGCTGAGCACATTGAGCGCCTGGTCGATCGAGTCGTAGCGAACAACCACTGCGAATGGGCCGAAGCACTCGTGGGCCAAAGGCGAGGCGGTCCAGTCAACTGCGTCCGCATCGACCACGGCCAGTGCGATACCTGCCTTCGTCCCGTCGGTGTCGGCTGGCTGCGACACCAACAGCTCCAGCGGCTCACCATCGACGTTCAGCGAATCCAGATGCGCTCGGAAGGCCCGTTTGATGGATTGATTTAGGAGAAACCCGCCCTCGTGCGCCACGATTCGTTCGGCCAGGTGCTCGACGAAGCCCGACGCCGCGCTCTTCGGCACCAGCACGATGCCCGGTTTGGTGCAGAACTGCCCGACTCCGAGCGTGTAGCTCTCGAGAAATCCCTGCGCAATGCCGGTACCACGAGTTGCGGCAGCCGCGGGCGTAACCACGACGGGGTTGAGACTCCCGAGTTCCCCGTAGAAGGGGATTGGTGACGACCGGCTCATCGCCAGATCGTGCAAAGCCCGGCCTCCGGCCAGCGAGCCGGTGAAGCCAACAGCTTGGATCCTTGGGTGCTGGACCAGGGCGGCACCCGCCTCGACGCCGTGGACCACAGACAAGCTGTCTGGCGGTAACCCGGCCGCTTCGAGCGCGCTGCGGATGGTCAGCGCCGAGGCATCGGAAGTAGCCGGGTGAGAGGGGTGAGCCTTTGCGACAACAGCATTCCCTGCCGCCAGGGCCGAGGCGGTGTCCCCGCCGGCGATCGAGAACGCAAACGGGAAGTTCGATGCTCCGAACACCGCAACCGGTCCGATCGGCTCCAGAACTCGGCGAACATCAGGTTGTCCGCTGTCGGGATCGGCGTGGTCGATCGTGGCCTCCAAGAACTCACCGTCGTCGACCACGGAGGCAAAGAGTTCGAACTGTGCGGCTGCACGCCCAACCTCCCCTTCGAGCCGGGGAAGTCCCAGGGCGGTTTCTCGATCGGCAAGTTCGGCCAAGCTCGTGCGCTCGTTATGCAGGGCCGAAGCGACGGAGCGAAGGGCGGCGGCTTGGACCGACGGCGATACTGCTCCGAGCCGGGCGCTGGCAACGCTTGCTCGCTCCATGATGTCCTGAAGTTCCGGCTCGGTCGTCTCCGTGGACTTGGTGGGGACCTCGTCGCCGGTTCTGGGGTTGGTCGATCGAACGGTGGTCATGGTTGGCTTTCGAATCTGGTGAGAGGCGCACGTCGACGGGCTGTCAACCATGGACCGACGGTCGGTTCATCGGTGACGAGACTGGTGAGAGTTCCGACACTATGGATCTCGATTGTCACGATGTCGCCGCTCAGTGTGGGCTGATCGAGCGGCGGGACGATACAGGTGCCGGTCGACAGCACTGCACCCTGGGGCAGTTCCTGATGTCGGAACAGATGCTCCACGAGGCCGGCAAAGCTCCGGTGCATCTGGCTCGTGGACGCCGATCCTTCGAAGACGAGGTCGGCGCCTCGGCGGATGGTCATGACAATGGTGAGCTGGTTGGGTTCAGGCACCTCCCAGGCGGGTCGAATACCGGCAGAGATGGCAAACGACCCCGCATAGACCTTGGCTTGCGGAAGGTAGAGCGGGTTCGCCCCCTCGATCGACCGAGAGCTCATGTCGTTGGCGGCTGCGAAGCCCACTATCTCTTGATGTCGGTTGACTATCAGCGCCAGTTCGGGTTCGGGAACATCGTTGTCGGAGTCCCGCCGAGAGGCTACGACCTCTCCGTCGGTTGTCGCCTTCCACGCTGACGTCTTGTAGAACAGTTCGGGCCGCTCGGCGTCATAGACCATGGCGTAGACGTCACGTGTTTCGCTCTCCTCCATCCGCGCCAGGCGGGAACTCTCGTAGGTGACGCCGGCCGCCCACACCTCCGTGTCGCCGTCGATCGGAGGCAGCAGCAAGTGGGCGTCGACCGCCATCGGGGGCCGTTCCAGGCTGGATTCGACCACGGATCTGATCCCGGCAAGGTCGAGCTCGAGCAGTGACCCGAGGTCGTCGACGCGGGCAAGGGGATGCAGACCCGAGGTGTCCACTACACCGACCCGGATCGATCCGGTGACCCGATCGGCAGCGCGGACCAGCCAAGTCCCGTTCGGAGGGGGAGGAGCGGCCACGAGCACTCAGCCGTCGAGCAGCGCCGACAGGTCGACCGACGAGATGTGCCAGCGGCCGAGATTGGTGGCGTACAGCGTGCTTCCGATGATGGCCACGTCAGTTGGGTGGCACAGGGTGTGCGCGTCGGCATCGCGCACAACCACCTCCACCGTCCCATCAGCGGCTACACGGCTGATCTGGCTCGGCTCGTAACAGCCCACGTAGAGAAGCCCGTCCGGACCAAACGCGATGCCGTCCGGAAGCGCGCCGGCAAACTCGGCCACCGTTTCGGCATCGCCCGAAGAGCCGTCGCCGTTGATCGGTATGCGACTGATTCTGCGGCCGAAGGTCTCGACCACATACACCGCAGTTCCGTCGGGCGCCATGGTCATGCCATTGGCGAAGTCCAGCGGTCGGTCATACCAGAGCTCTCCGGAGCCGTCCGCCGTGAACCGGAAGATACCCGGGCCAGGCTCCCGGAACTGATGGCTGTCCGACACGTAGATCTCGCCCTGGGGACCGGTGACGATGTAGTTGGCGAACCGGAACCGCACGTCGTCTGCGCCGGTGGCGAAGACTGTCGACTCCCCGGTCTCGAGGTTGGTCTGGAATACTGCGGCGTGTTTCAGATCGCATGTGAGGAGGCGACCGTCCCCGAGATGGGCGAGCCCGAGCGTGAAGCCGCCGGTTGAGGCCGCGAGTTCCAGCCGGGGACCGTCGAGATCGAGGCGATAGATCTGGCCAGCCTCACCTCCGCACCAGATCGCTCCGTCAGGACCGACCGTCAGCGACTCGGGATGATCAAGCCTCGGTTCGGCGAAGATCCCGTCGTAGAAGATGCTGGCTGCTGAATCGGGCAGGAGTGGGTTCATTGGAGGTCCTCTCTGTTGCTGGTTCGCACGATTACGTCTGATCGGTGGGCGAGGTCGTCGTGCAGTTCGACACCCAGTCCGGGTCTTTCGGAGAGATAGATATGTCCGTCGCTGATCTCCGGAAGTCCCGTTGCCACCGCCGTATACCATCCGCGATAGAAGGCTCGGACGGTCTCCTGGATCGCGATGTTGGGCTGGCTCACGGACAGGTGAACCCCCGCTGTCAGAGCGATTGGGCCGGTGCAGTCATGAGGCGCGGCGGCCACGGCGAAGCTGTCCGCCAGGCTCGCCACCTTCACAGCTTCGCTGAGCCCACCGGTCCAGGTCAGATCGATGATTGCGTGGTCGATGGCGCCGGCCGCCAACAATGGTAGGTAGGCCCGCCGACCCGACAGGGTCTCGCCAACTGCGAGCGGTACCGAAGTCTGTGACCTCAACGCGGCAAGCGCATCAGTGGCGTCGGGCCGAATTGGATCCTCGACCCAGGTCAGATCGTACGGTTCGAGCGCAGTGCAGATCTTAACCGCAGCAGGCAGGTTCCACAGTCCGTGGAGCTCGATCATGATGTCCATCTCGTCGGCGACGTTGTCGCGGATTTCGTCGATCAATGCACAGCCGGCGGCCAGTTCCCTCGAGCTGATGGCGGTGCCGTGGCTCGCCTCGGCGGCGGCGTCGAAGGGCCATATCTTCATGGCCTTGATGCCTTCGTCGAGGAGTTCTCGAGCGAGCTCGCCCGGCTTGGTGAGAAACCGCGCCAGATCCTGCAGCTGATCATCGGCATCACCGAGGCCCCAGTTCGAGGTGTGCTGTCGGGTGCCTTTGCTCACATACCCAGGTCCGGCGCAAGTGTTGTAGACAGGTGCTGATGGCCGGACCGTCCCGCCGAGGAGCTGGGCCAGAGGCTGGCCGGCCCGCTTGGCAAGCAAGTCCCAGGCGGCCAGATCGACCGCAGAGTTGCCGCGGGTTTCGGCTCCCGATCCCTGGTACCCGACGTAGCTCCGCAGAGTCTGGGCCACAGCGTTCGGCGTGGGCTCATGTGCAGCGTCAAACAGGAGGGGAGCGGCGACCTCGTGGAGATAGGCGTCGACCACTCCGGCACCGAAGAAGGTCTCTCCGATACCGACTGCGCCGTCCTCATCGACCAGCTCGACGATCACAACATTGGGTTGCACCTTCGGTCGGAACGTCCGAAGCGAGCGCAGGCTCATCAGCCGGCTACCTGCAGCCCGGGGAGTACGTCGAGAGCAGCGCGAAGTTCGGCGGGGACAAGATCGCTGATGCTCCGGTCGAGATCGGCCCCATACAGCTCTTCGGCCGTGCCCAGGTGGTCACCCATCGCTCGGCGAGCCCGCTCGGGATCGCGTTCGACGACCGCATCCAGCACTTCGTCGTGGAATGGTAAGCCCCGTTGGCTCACCTGCCGGTCGGACAGGCTTCTCACCATCAGGCCAACCGTGAGGTCGCTGATTGACGCAAACATCAGGTGAATGACGGGGTTGCGGGAGGCGCGGGCGATGTGGTCGTGGAACGCAAGATCGAGTTTCGCTTGCTCTAGCACAGTCGGTTTGCCGGAGAGCCCTTCCAGCAGTCGTTCGAGCGTCTGGCAGTCTTCGTCGGTGCGATGAATCGCGGCAAGGGCTGCCCCCTCACACTCGAGCATTTTGCGGGCGACAACGAGTTCGCCTGGCGTGACTGAATAGCGCCGAAAGAGCCGGTTCAAGGATCCGGCTGCATCGGAAGGGTCAGCAGGCCGGAAAAAGGTGCCGCGGCCGGGCTGAGCTTCCACGAGGCCGCGTTCCTGCAGTCGGCGCAGCGCCTCGCGCACCACCGGCCGGCTGACCCCGAACTGCACGGCGAGCTCTCGCTCCGACGGGAGCTTGGCACCGATCGAGATCTCGGATCCCAGGAGTGAGCGTTCGATCTCGGCTGCAACTCGATCCGCCATAGGAGTGGACGCACTGGTCATACCGGTAATACCATTGATCCAAAACCGTCCGTTGTCAAGTGGCACCCTCGTTGTCAGACGAGCGCCGAAAGCACCGGGTTACACAAGCACGAGGAGCAAAGGAATGAAGGGACTACGCGGCCGAAGGATCGTGATCACCGGTGGGGCGGGTGACATCGGCTCCGCCATTGGCGTCGCCGCCGCAGCCGAGGGATCGCTTGTGTCCCTGCTAGACATCAAGGACGCGGCCGAGGCTGCTCCGGTTCTCACTCGGATCGCCGAGGGCGCTACGGCTGGACAAGCCGACTATTCCGTAGTCGATATCTCCGATCCGAATGCAGTGGCGGATTGGTTCGCCGAGGCCGAGCCCCCCGACGTTGTGATCGCGAACGCCGGCATCGTCGACTCAGCTCCATTTCTCGACATATCTGTCGAGCAGTGGGACAACCACATGTCCACGAATCTCACTGGCACATTTCACGTGCTCCAATCAGCAGCTCGGTCCATGGTCGAGGCTGGGAAGTCGGGCCACGTCATCCTGATGGGGTCGTGGGTCGGCAGCGTCCCCTGGCCCGAGATCGCTGCGTACTCGGCCTCGAAAGCCGGCCTCGAGATGCTGGCCCGTTCCGCCGCCCGCGAACTCGCCCCCCACCACGTGCGGGTCAATGTTGTAGCTCCTGGCATTGTCAACGCCGGGCTCGCTCGCCGCCAGTTGCAGACCGAACCTCAGTATGCGGCCCGGGTCGCGACCGTCGTCCCACTCGGGTCCCTGCAGGAGGTCGAGCAGGTAGCTGACGTCACCCTTTTCCTGTGCTCGGATTACGCGTCGTACATGACCGGTTCGGTTCTGTTGGCCGACGGGGGCTGCTCCCTGTTCCAGTTCGACTGAATGGCTCGCCGATACGGGTGGGGGCCGAGGCATCGGTGTTGGCCCAACCCGACGCAACCGGGTCGTACGGTTCCTGATCTCCATCCCACGTCGAATGGCATCCGGCGATCGACACGAAGACGTCCGGTCGCGGGGTGTCGAGCGGGCAACCCTCAGCGATCGAGCGAAGTCCGGTTCCGGCTTCGTCGAGACCCATGAAGAACTTGCTCACCGCACCGTAGGACCAGCCGACCACCGTCACGGGACGGTCGGCGTCACCGCCGAAGTCGGAGGCGCGTTGATGGGCGAGGTGGTATCCGCACTCGACATCGGTCGCTGCGGTCGAGTTGGCGGCGGTGCGGATGTCGGGGACGAACACCACGAATCCCTCCCGAGACAGGGCGGTGGAGAAGCCGGCCATGTCGTGTCGGGTGTTGGCTAGTCCGTGCAAGACGTAGACCATCGGCCATCCCTTGCCGCTGTCAGGTGACCACACCGACAGCGGGCGACCATTGTCGGTTTGCACGGTGTTCTCGGACACCGACCGCACCTCCGAACCGTGTTCGGCGGCGTCCTCGCCGCCACACGAGGAGGCGACGAGCACCAGGAGGGCAGCGATCATCGCCGGTGCCCAAGCACCGCGGCCGCTCTCAAGTGCACGACGGGTCCAATCAAATCGGCGGAGGGGTGTCGTGTTGCTAACACAAGCGTTAGTACACGCCAAAGTCTTCGACCTGGAGCGTCGCTTCGCAGTCAGTTGGAAGCAGGGGGTCAGCAGTTGGCCATGGCGTCGAGGGCCGAACAGATCTGTTGACGACCGCCGACACCGAGCTGGCCGAGCCTCCTCGTGAGTACGGACTTCGGCACTGCGGCGAGGTTGTCGAAGGTGGCGACGCTGTCGTGGTCGATCCCTTCGTCGGCTCCGACGGGGATGCAGGTGGGGATGGACCGGATTGTGCTGGTCACGGGAGCGATGATGATGTTGTTCAGTGCCGGGATGACTTCATTGCGCGACACGACGAGTACGGGACGTCGCTTCTGGTTCGGCGTTTCCATGAGCCAGAGCTCGCCTTGGGCTACCAAGGCTCTGCCTCGGTCATGGCCGTGGCGTTGGCCATTGCTAGGTCGTCATCTTCGCTGGTCTGGGGGCATTCTCGGTATGAGGCTGCGATGTCGGCGCCGACTCGCGCTCGACGGACGAGATCTGCAAGGTGGTGGACGCCCTGGCGGATCACGGCCGACCGGGTGTCGCCGACGCCTTGTTCGACGAGGTCGTCGATGAGGGCGAGTT
>JABDMN010000034.1 GCA_013001485.1 Acidimicrobiia bacterium | reverse complement strand
GTCTCGAAGCTGGCCGCCAAGGTCAAGGGAGCCGGTGTCCCCGACATGGAGGGCGTCACCGAGATCCGGGAAGAGATTCTCGAGATCCTTGGTGAGCTGGTTCTCCATCGTTCCGCTGGCTCAGACTTCGTCTGGGACGCCTACGCCCTAGATATCGGCGGCTACGGCTGACAACGTGTTGCCCCCCTCGCCCGCTGGGCGGGAGAGGGGGGTTGGGGGGAGAGGGTCGATAGGGCGGTCAGGCAGTCACGGCCTCGCCTGCGTCGTCGACGATCGCCTCGTCTTCGCGACGGTTCCGCAGCCAGCGGGCACCAGCCCATGCGAACGGTGCCAGCACCAGCAAAGGAATCACGGCTCCGACACCCAGGATCAGCAGGCTGCCGATAGCTCCGAGGAGCCCGATCGACGCTTCCAGGCCGTCACCGAACCCCGGCAGACCACCGGGATCGACCGAGTTCACGATGAACTGCTCGATCGTGGAGACGGTTCCGCCAGGCAACGGCACGCCATCTGCATCGAGAGGCGTTGCAGTCACCCGGGTTCGCGTCCGTAGATCGCGCTCGGCAACGAACTCGGCCGAAAGGATGACCTCCTGGCCAGGCTCGAGAATCGGTGTGAGCTCGCCCCACACCAGGTTCATGTCGTCGAGTTCGATGCCCAGGATCGTGTCGGTCATCGCCAGGTCCCCCAGCCGGGTGTCGCCGCTGTTGTAGATCGTCACGCACAGGGTGTAGTCCGAGCCCTCGTCGACATCGAGTCCGCCACCGTTGCCGGGGCACGATTGACCCTCATCGTCGGCGCCGGGATAGGCCGAGACCAGCACGCTGAGGCTGGGCCTGGCCTGAGCCTCGGTGAGAGTGAGGGTGATTGTCGCCAGTGACACTGCGTCTTCCAGCGTGCGCAGCTGTCCTCGCAGCGTCTCCAACTGTGTCTCCCGCTCGAGCAGCTGGTTCTCGACCTGGGCGATCGTCGTGATGTCACCCGCTTCGGCGAGAAGCGCCCGAAGGCGCTCGACGCTGGCCTCGGCGGTGTTGATGCGGCTCTTCAGGTCGACGACTCGCTCGGTGACGTCGTCGGCGGAGATGTTCTGGGTGCGGACCTCACCGATCGACCCGAGACGAGTCAGCGCTTTCTGAAAGTCCTCGGGGAACACCTTGAAGGTCAGCACGCTGTAGGCCTCGGGCCCTCCGGTCGTCTGCTGACCGAAAACGAAGCCTCCGAGCGCTTCGATGATCCCGGTGGCTTCGATGCCCGCGGCAGCGACATCAGTCACTGCGACTACGAGATCTGCCCGAAAGATGATGTCGCGCCCGATGTTCACGGTCTGGGCCACGACTGGCGCGATTGCGCCTGATCCCAGCGTGTCGAATACCTTGGGTGGTTCTCCACCTGTGATGGCCCGCCCGTCCGCATCCTCAGTCGCAAATGCAGCTGTGGTCGTCGAGTAGACAGCTTCGGTCGTGTCGGTTGCTCCGTCGTCAGCCGAGCCGCAAGCGGCCACTAGCAGCGCCAGCACGATGAACCCGCTCGTCAGTTTCAGTGGTGTTGCTCGTTTCAAGTGACCTCCTCGGTCATGTGCCGCTCTGACGACCACTCGGGGTGTTCGGGTTCCCGAAGGTGGCATGGGTCCACCGGCAACGGGGCGTTTGACCCATGGATAGGGGCGTTTCGCTGTGAGAGCGTTCTGAAGAGATGAGGGTGATGAGTGTCGAGTTCAGGCCGTACGACCACGAGGTCGACTTCGACCGCGTCGGCGAGTTCCTCCTCGAGACCTACGAGCCGGGGAACGCCTTCGCCAACTGGTTCCAGCCGCGGTGGGAGTACATGCACTACCACCCGCTGATCTGGGAGACCCCGGTCGACCGCATCGGCATGTTCGAGGAAGGCGGCCGCATCGTCGGGGTCGTCCACCACGAGCACGTGCCCAACGTCGTCTACTTCCAGACCCGGCCTGGGTACGAGCACATCCGTCCCGACATGCTCGAGTACGCCATGGATGTCTATTCCGGCTCCTCATGGATGGTGGACGGTCGCAAGTGCTTCTGCCTCTACGTCAACGATTTCGACACCGAGCTTCGCAACTTGGTCCGATCGAAGGGCTTCGAGATCCACCCCCCGTCGGTCGACCACCAGGCGTTGTTTCCTGTCGACCGGGGTGTGCAGGTCCCGGTGCTGCCCGGCGGCTTCCGGCTCCAGTCCCTTGCGGTCGAGAACGACCTCCGCAAGCTGGGCAAGTGTCTGTGGCTTGGCTTCAACCATCAGGGCCCGTTGCCGGCCGACGACATCAAGGGACGGCGCTTCATGCAGTCGGCGCCGCATTACCGCCACGAGATGAACGTCGTCGCCGTGGCTCCCAACGGTGACTACGCCGCCTACGCCGGAATCTGGGTGGTTCCCGAGAACAAGCTCGCCTACGTCGAACCCGTGGCAACGGACCCGACCTACCGTCGCAAGGGGCTTGGGACCGCTGCCGTTCTCGAATGCATCCGCCGGGCAGTCGACGAGGGCGCCCACAAGGTGTGGGTCGGATCGATCCAGCCCTTCTACCTGGCGATGGGCTTCGAACGGCAGTTCCAGAGCGATCTCTGGATCAAATACCTGGACTGATCGACCCGGGCCGTTTGCGTAGTCTCACTGTCATGGACATTCAGCAGCGCCTTGCCGACCTGATCGCCGCCTACGACGCCAACGTCGACGGTCGTGAGGAACGCGGTGAGCCCGATTGGCGCAACCTCATCCGCGCCGATTTCGCTGAGCGGCTGCCGTCCGGGGGAAGCGTTCTCGAGATCGGTGCCGGTGTCGGATTCACGGCACAGTGGTTCGATGTCCACGGGTTCGATGTCACGGCGACCGATCTGTCTCCGGCAAACGTCGCCAAGATCCGTGACAAGGGCGTCACTGCCGAGGTGCGCGACATGGCGAACCTTGGCTTCCCCGATGCTTCATTCGACGGCGTGTGGGCCGCGAGCTGCTTGATGCACATCCCCGACGCAGAGCTTCCCGCCGTGCTGGCCGGGATTGCTGCGGTTATCAGGCCCGGTGGATGGTTCTGGGCCGGCACCTGGGGTGGTCACGACCAGGAGGGAACGTGGGAGGACGACTGGTACCAGCCCAAGCGGTTCTATTCACTGCGCACCGACGAGCGGATGCGTGCCTTCCATGAGGGCTCGTTCGAGG
>JABDMN010000033.1 GCA_013001485.1 Acidimicrobiia bacterium | reverse complement strand
GCCCACGGCCACAAACAAGCCGCCGAGAAGGGCGAGGAGGCCAACAGTCTTGATGTTGTTCATGGAACGATCGTACCGGGCCGGGATCACTATCGAGGCTGTCTGCCGCAGCCTGCCGCACCGCACGGATCGTGATGCGGAGTAGTCGAAAATACTACTTGAAGTGGTCGCCTGAACGCGGCTACAGTCACTGTTGGTGCTCGCCGCGCACTGAGGAGGAGCGGCGGGATCTCTTAGGGGGTTCCGCATGGGCTATTCCTTCCTCTGTCCGGCGACTGGACAAGAGGAGGAAGGCACCCGTGTCTCGTAAATCTCGCAGACTGATGATGATCGTCGCGTCGCTTGCGCTCGCAACGACGCTCGCAACCCCGGTATCGGCCGTCACCCAGATCGCCGACGCCGGCGTCGGCTCACCGGCCGACAAACTCGAACAGGCATACGCCACCGTTGAGGTTCCCGACCGATTCAAGGCCGAGACCCCCGGCGTGTGGATCGTTCGGCTGGACGACGACCCTGTCGCCTCATATGAGGGCGGCATCAACGGCCTCCAGGCCTCCAGCATCAAGGTCACTGGCGACAGCCAGCTCGATGCCGAGGCGCCCGAGGCACAGGAGTACGCCGACTACCTGACGGCGAAGCGCTCTGATGTGCTGGCCAGGATGAGCGCCGAGTTTGGGCGCTCCATCGAGCCTCGCTTCACCTATGAGATCGCCTTCAATGGCTTCTCCGTATGGCTCAGCCCCGACGAGGCCGTGGCCACGTGGAAGATGAGCGGTGTCGCCAACGTGGAGAAGAACAAGGTCCACACCCTCGACACCGACAACGGCCCGGCCTGGATCGGCGCTCCCGCCGTTTGGGACGGCACTGCTGTTGAAGGCGTCGCCGGGTTCCTCGGTGAGGGCATGGTCGCCGGCATCATCGACTCCGGCATCAACCCGTCCAACCCATCGTTCGCCGACCTCGGCGGCGACGGGTATGACCATGTCAACCCGTACGGCGAGGGCGTCTACTTCGGCGCTTGCGACGTCGCCAACGAGGTGCAGTACGACGAGACGTTCGTATGTAACGACAAGCTCGTCGGTGCGTATGACTTCTTCCCGCTCGATGACCCGAACACCGGCGCCTACGACGCCGACGGTCACGGTTCCCACACGGCGAGCACCACTGCCGGGAACTTCGTGACGGCGACGCTCAACGCACCGACGTTGAATGTCGATGTCGACATCTCCGGTGTCGCTCCGCACGCCAGCATCATTTCGTATCGCGTGTGTGGTGACGATTCGCTGGGCCAGGGCTCGTGTAACGGTGACGGCATCGTCGCCGCCATCGAGCAGGCCACGATCGACGGTGTTGACGTGATCAACTACTCGATCGGGTCGCCGTCGGCCACGAACCCGTGGTCAGAGGCGGACGACCTTGCCTTCCTGGGTGCTCGTGACGCCGGCGTCTTCGTTGCCCACTCTGCGGGCAACGAGGGACCGGACCCGGCCACCTCCGGGTCGCCGAACGCCCCGTGGATCGGCCACGTAGCCGCATTCACCCACGACCGTGCATATCCGAACGCTCTGATCAACATGTCGGGAGGCGACACAGATGCGCCGGCCGACATTCCGGGCCTCGGTTTCACCGCCGCACTCGGCCAGACGCCGATCGTGTTCGCCGGTGACTATCCCTCCGACCTGACCGACTCACCCGAGTTGTGCGGTGTCGGCGACCTCGGCGACTTCATCACGCCGTGGCCCGAGGGCACGTTCGAGGGACAGATCGTCGTGTGTCAGCGTGGCACCTTCGGTCGTGTCGAGAAGGGCTTCAACGCTGCAGCATCCGGTGCGGGCGGTTATGTGCTCGTCGACAACGGCTCCGGCCTCGTCGGAGATCCGCACGAGGTGCCCGGTGTGCACATCGAGCAGGCCGTCGGTGAGGACACATTGATTCCGTGGTTGCAGTCCGGTGAAGGCCACATGGCCGAGATCCAGGGTGCAACCCGCAACGAGTCACCCGACAACGCGGATCGCCTCGCAGGCTTCAGCTCACGAGGCCCGAACCCGTTGGCCGAGTGGATGATGCCGACATACGGCGCGCCCGGCGTGGACATCATCGCCGCACACGGCAAGTACGACGACATCGTCTGGACCTTCTTGTCCGGAACGTCGATGTCTTCGCCGCATGTCGCTGGTGCCGCTGCTCTGCTGTCAGGCATCACCGCCTGGACACCTGCCGAGATGCAGTCGGCTCTGAGCCTGACCGCCAACTCGGACGTCTTCGACCAAAACGGTGACCCGGCAACTCCGTTCGACACTGGGTCCGGCCGGATCCACATCGTCGACGCGGCCAATGCCGGCTTCGTGCTTGGCGAGACGACTGCCAACTACCTGGCTGCCAACCCCGCCGAGGGTGGCGACCCGGCAGACCTGAACCTGGCGTCGTTCTTCTCCAGCCAATGTGTGCAGGAGTGCACGTTCACCAGGACCCTGACGTCGACCCGTGGCGTTGACGTCGACTACACGACGGCGACCGATGGCACCGGCGGTCTGACCGCCAGCGTGTCTCCGGACGCGTTCACGTTGCCGGCTGGCGGCGAGATCACCGTCGAGGTGACCTTCGACGTCACCAGCGCAGCGAGCGACGAATACCACTTCGGCACCGTGGAGTTCACGGGTGCAGACGGTGGACCGGTGCTGCACATGCCTGCGGCCATCCAGCCGACCACCGGTGACCTGCCACGTCAGGTGACCGTTCCTGCGCAGCGGGACCAGGGAAGCTGGCTACTGCGGGACGTGACGGCACTCGGGATCACCGAGCTGTCCTCGACGCCACGTAGCCTGGCCAAGGCCGCTCAGTTCGACTTCGAACTGGCGATGGACCCGACCAACGGCTCGGCATACGACAACCAGAACGATGGCACCGTTGAGGTGACCCTCGTCGACGTGCCCGAGGGCACCGCCCGCATGGTGGCGGAGGTCATTGCCTCCGAATCACCGGACCTCGACTTGTTCGTGGGTCTGGACACCAATGGCGATGGGCTTGCCCAGGCGAGCGAGGAGCTCTTCGTCTCGGCTTCCGGGACTGCCTTCGAGAAGATCGATGTGCTCGACCCCGAAGCCGGCACCTATTGGGTGTTGCTGCAGAACTGGGCTTCATCCGGTGAGGGTGCAATCGACGCCGCCACACTTGCGATCGCTGCCGTCGGTGGCGACGCCGATGGCTCGGTGTTCGTCGATGGCCCGGCGGCCGTGCCTGCGCTCGAGCCCTTCGATCTGCGGATCGGTTGGGATCTCGACGCAGCAGGAGGCGGCGAAGAGGGTGACGTGTTCTACGGTCTCGTCGGTGTCGGCACTGATGCCGGCAACCCGGCGAACCTCGGAGACATTGCCGTAGACGTGTGGCGTCTGGGTGACGATGTCATCAAGACGGCGAGCACTGACACTGCCGGATGGACCGAGACGGTTGACTTCACGATCACCGTGGCGCAGAACGCGCTGCCGGAGGATCAGGAATACCAGATCGTCGACTCCGTGCCAGAGGGCTTGGTCCTCGACGCAGGGTCTGTCCAGGCGAGTGCCGGTGACGTATCCGTCGATGGCAACACCATCACATGGACCGGAACCCAGCCGACCGCCTTTGGGGTTGAGGGCACCTACTCGGTGATCAGCAACCTCGAGGACCCGGCCTGGTGCTCGCTGCCGTTCACCGGTGGCTACACCGACCTGGCGGGTTTCGGGATCTTCGC
>JABDMN010000389.1 GCA_013001485.1 Acidimicrobiia bacterium | reverse complement strand
GCCTTCGAGAGCGCGGGCGAGTTCGTCGTCGATCGCCAGCGGAACCGGCACGGCGCCTTCGGCCTCGGCATCCACCGGTGCCTCGGCTCGAACCTCGCCCGCATGGAGCTCGCGGTGGCGCTCGACTGCTGGCTCGAGCGGATTCCCGACTTCGAGCTGAGCGACCCCGACACCGTCCGTTGGTCGGGTGGCCAGATCCGTGGCCCCCGCGAGTTGCCGGTTCGGATACTCTGACGCCGCACCACAGGGAGGATGCGCCCGTGAAGATCACGTACAACCGCGACGCCTGTCAGGGCCACAACCGCTGCTACATGTTGGCGCCCGAGATCTTCGACGTCGACGACGAGGGCTACGCGGTCCTGCTCATCGACGGTGATGTACCCGAGGAGCTCCACGAGAAGGCTCAGCTCACCGTGGACAACTGCCCCGAGTACGCCATCGAGATCGCCTGAACCGAAGGCCCCGAAGCCCACCCGCGTCACCGCGTGCTCGGGCGACCGGAAGCCGGCACCGCGCACGCGACGGCGTGAGCGTCGATGATTCGCGACCAGGCCTCAAGGTCGTCCCGCTTTCGGCCGACGCATAGGGGACGGGTCGCACTCTCGACCCTCACCTCGACGAGGAGACGTTGACCTCATGGGAAGCCTTGGCACATCCGAGCTCTTGATCATCCTGGTGGTGCTGCTGGTGCTGTTCGGCGGCGCCAAGCTGCCCCAGCTGGCCCGCAACCTCGGCCAAGCGCAGCGAGAACTGAAGTCGGGCTTCGACGAAGGCGCCGAATCCTCCTGACAACCCAGGGCTCGAGCTACAGGGTCACCCGGTAGATCTTGCCGTCTCGGGTCCGGCCGACCTGATCGATCAGATTGGCCGCGTTGAAGCAGTAGGCCATCTGCTGGGCCCGCCCGCGGTCGACGCCGGCGGCGCCCGCGAGATGGGCCGTCGTGAAGCGGTCCGGTAGCTCCCCGGTCACCAGACGCCACACGTCGACCATGTCGGTGAAGCACCAGACATCGACGATGGCGTCGAGCTGGCGGTCGACCGTCCTCCAGCCCCCTCGGCCGCGCCGCGCCCGAGGGTCGGGAACCTGGTGCTTGGTGACCTCCACCGACACGAGGTCGAGCTCCAGACTCGGATGGTCGAGCAGCGTCGGGATCGACACCAGCTCGTCGAACAGTGAATAGACGCTGCCCTTCTTCGGCGATGCTCGACGGCGACCATCGCGTTCGAGCACCGTCCTGAGGGCGACCGGGTACACCAGCTTGATCCGGTGGGCCTCGAGCAACCGGTCGAGCTTGCGACCCATGGCGCGAAACGAGCCGGTCTGGATCTCGATGAACAGCTCGGCGGGCCCGCCGGCGTCACGAACGATGTCGATGACAAACCCTTCGTGCGGCACCTCGAATGCATCGCCGGGTCGGGCGTAGTGCGCTTTCAGCGCTGCGTGGAGCGATCCCTCGTTGAGGGTGCCGATGGCAGACATCGGTGTCGACGGTAACCGTGAGCCCGGTGTGGCAGGCTGACCCGGGGGGTACCGACCGTGGCTCGCAAAGAAAAACCGCACATCCCGCAAGAGGGCTCCGAGCTCACGCCGGAGTGGTTCACCGAAGTGCTCGGCGAAGCCGACGCACAGGTGACAGCGGTCGAGCGCACCGTCATCGGCGTCGGCATCGGCTTCCTGGGTGAGCTCTACCGGTGCGCGCTCACGTGGGAGGGCCACACCGAACAACCCCATTCGGTCATCGTCAAGATCCCGGCGAAGTCCGAGATCAACCGGGGTGTCGGCGAGGGTCTCGGCGCCTATGAGCGCGAGATCGTCGCCTATCGCGACATGAGCGGCGACCTCGGGGTCACCATGCCGAAGCACTACTACTCGGCGATGGACCCCGATCCGGCCCCGTGGATGATGAAGCCGGTCATCTTCCTCCTCGAGAAGCTGCCACTCCGAGGAGTGAACTGGCTGACCCAGCAGTTCCTGAAGCTGTCGAGCAAGAGCCCCCGGCGCTATCTCCTCGTCATGGAGGACATCAACGACGCCCGGCCGCCACAACAGGTCGAGGGCGGCTCGCTCGACGATGCGTACCAGGCCCTCGACGTGCTCGCCGGCTTCCACGCCACCAACTGGATGCACCATGTGCGGGTCCAGAGCTACGACCGGATCTGGCCCATCAATCAGACTCCCAAGGTCTGGCAAGCCAGCTACCTTCGCAATCGCGACGAGTTCATGGACAGGTTCGGCGAGCTCATCGGGCCCGAGATGGTCGCCCGGCTCGAACAAGCCCAAGAAGACCTCCCCGTCATCATCGAACCGCTCGGCACGGAACCGTGGACCGTCCTCCACGGCGACTTCCGCCTGGACAACCTGATGTACCGGCCCGACGGCGAGGTCGTGGTGCTCGACTACCAGCTGCTCGGGTACGGCCGGCCCGGTTGGGACGTCGCGTACTTCATCACCACGGCGCTGTCACCCGATCACCGTGAGCACGAGGAGCACCTGCTGCGTCACTACCACGACGCGCTCCGGCGCGCCGGGGTGACCTCCTACGGGTGGGAACAGCTCCTGGCCGACAACGAAGCCACGAAGTTGTTGCTCGCGCACCGCTTCGTCGGGTCGCTCGACAGCATCGAGACCGAGATGGCCGGACAACCCGAGTCCTTCATCGAGCTGCTGGTGCAGCGGGTGGTCGGCTGGGTCAGGTGAGCGGCTTCTCGAAGTAGCGCACGACCTTGCCGGGGGCGTGTTCGAGGTCGTCGACGGGGCGCCAGCCGATCTCGGTGTGGAAGGCGATGGACTGCGGGTTCGGGGGCTCGACGTTCACCTCGCACACGAGGCGGGACGTGCCGACAACGCGAGCATGGGCTTCGAGCACCTCATAGAGGCCACGACCGAGACCTCGCCGCTTGTGCGTGGCGGCGACAACGACCCGGTCGACGTACCGGAAGTCGTCGAAACGCTGGCTGAGCCAGCGATAGTTGGCGCTGTCATAGCCGGTCCCGGGAGCGAAGGTCACGAGCAGGCCCCCGAGCGCGTCACCGTCGTCGACGACCCAGCTCCGATCTGCCATCTCGACGAGCACCTCGAGCGACCGGACATCATGCGCGTTGACCGCAGGCACCGCGGCGTTGTTCATGTCGAGGACCGCGCCGAGATCGCCCGGTCCGAGATCGCGAATCAGCATCTCGCGAGCATACGAGCGACAATGTGGCGGATCGTCAGTTCGCCGACCAGGAAGCCGTATGACCACACCCCCGCTCCTCGAGGGCGTTCGTATCATCGAGAG
>JABDMN010000361.1 GCA_013001485.1 Acidimicrobiia bacterium | reverse complement strand
TTCATGTGGAGCCGCCTCAACAGCGACCCAGCCCCAGATGGGGAAGACAATCTCGAGGGATAGTTCGTACCGATGAGCGTGCGTTCGCACATCCGGCTTCCAGCCGGGGAGTTCACCTATCTCGATGAGGGCGGAGGACCCCCGCTGGTGTTCTTGCACGCTCTAGGCCGCAACGCCGACGACTGGGCTCCCACCATTGAGGCGTTGTCCTATCGCTGGCGATGCCTTGCGCTGGACCTTCGAGGCCACGGCGGAAGTGTGCGGTGCGAACGCTACTCGTTTGAGGAGATGGAAACCGATGTTCGAGCCTTCGTCGATGCTCTCGAACTAGATCGGTTCGCTCTGGTGGCACACTCGATGGGAGCGAACGTCGCGTGGCTACTTGCCGCCGGTACCCCCGATCGAATCGTGCGTCTCGTCATCGAAGACACAGCGCCGCCTGTGCCAGGCATGACATTTCCGGAACCCCCGGCCGTCCCGCCTGAGCCCGTCGACTTCGACTGGGAAGCTGCGCACCAGATCGTCGGTCAACTCAACGACCCGAATCCCGAGTGGATGGACGGCCCCGCAAGAGTTCTTGCACCGACGCTGCTGATCGATGGCTCGTCCGACGACATGTCGCTGAACAACGTCCTCTCCAAGCTGCCGGACGGGCACTTCATCGAGATCACCGTCGGGCACCACATCCACCAGACCGCTCCGACCGAATTCAACGCTGCAGTAGAAACCTTCCTCTCAGATACTGAGTACACCATCTGATCTGCTGCGAAGCGATTCCACGCATGTCGACATCGCTGCCTCTCGCTTCGACTAACGCAGTACGGCACTTGAGATCGGTCTGCTGGCGGTCTGGCGGGAGCGCCCATATTGGCCATCTCTGCGATCGAATGATCGCTCTTGTGCAATGATCGTAATTGTGCGATGATGAACAGCGTCGCTGAGATCGAGGCACATGATGAAGTCGTCGAATGGTTCGACGAGCTCAGCCAGAATGACTGGGAACGAACGTTGGTCGTTATCGATCGGTTGGCGTCGCTTGGGTCGAAGGCGAGGATGCCGTTCTCTCGGAGTCTGGGTGATGGCCTGTTCGAGGTCAGGTTCACGCTTGGTTCGACCGCTCGGCGGATCACGTATCGGTTCACGAGAGATGGCCGGATCGTTCTGCTCACCACATTCCGCAAGCAACGCAACAACGAACGAGCCGAGGTAACTCGGGCTCGCAAGATCGCTCAGGACTGCGCTAGTCGCAACCCGTAGAAGGAGACAACGATGGCGAATTACTCCCGCTGGGAAGACATCAAGAAGACCAAAGCAAAGCCCACGGACGAGACGCGGACGGCGATCAGCCAGGACCTCGATCTCGGTCAGCTCATCTACGACATGCGCACCGAAGCTGGGTTGAGCCAGCGCGAACTTGCCGAGCGGATGGAAACCACCCAGTCCGTCATCTCTCGCCTCGAAGAAGGCGGAGGCGCCAAGAACCGGATCGACACCCTCGCCCGGGTCGCGACTGCGCTCGACCGACACCTCGTCCTGTCGTTTCCGACTGAGGTTCCCGACAAGCTCACCGACGCCGTCCAGGTTGCCTGAGATCCGTTGGGGGCGTGGACATCCGAGAGGTTGTCGGCATGCGGACGGGGTGAGCGCAGGCGCTTTTCGAGGCAACACACAGGCAACAATGCAACCGTAAACAAGGGGGAGCATCAGGGAGCAGAGGCGAGATCGTGCTCCTCAGAAAACGCCGCCAGAGCAGGGCAAATGGCCGAAACTCCTGGCCACGCACCACTCCCTAAAAACAGTCTCAACGGTCTCATAACCCGAAGGTCGCAGGTTCAAATCCTGCCCCCGCCACCATTTTCCCTGGTCAGAGGCTTGCACTTCGGTGTGAGCCTCTTTCTAGTCTTCGGGATCTCACAGATAACTCACACCACACCCCGGAAGACCACGTAGGTGCTGGGCTCGAGGAGCGACCTTCGGGTTGGGTGCCCGACGAGCCTTGGCTTCGAGGCCTGCTGCGATCGTGGGCCGCAGCCCATAGTGCCGGCGATGGGCGCCTCAGCTCGTGAGTCGAACACTCGGGAGATCTCGGTTCGGCCGGTTTGCGGTGCCGCAGCTGCGGGCTGGGCTTGGCGCAGCGCGGAAGCAGGCATTTGCGAGTCCGGCTCGATCTTGTCGTGTCTCAACGTCGTCGGCATGTTCCTGAACGACGCAGCTTTCACCCGCCTCGTCGGCGCCGTGCTCGCCGACCAACGACGACTGGGCCATCGCCCGCCGCTACCTATCCGAAGCCTCCATGGCACAACTCGACCAGCTATGCAATAATCACCCCGTCACGCCCGAGCTCGAGGCATGACCACACCGAGCGACGGGGGGACGAGCGATGGAACGGGACTCGGTCGGCGGGGTGGCCTGCCTTCGGTTCGAGCCGGCGGTTGAGATCACGGCCGACGTGTTGCTGGTTCATGGCCTCTGGGGAGGCTCGTGGGTGTGGGATCGATTCGCTCCTCGCCTGGCACGGCGTGGGTATCGGGGGTGGGCGATCGACCTGGCCGGCAGTGCCGAGTCTCATCGTCAGGACGACGTCGGAACGCTGTCGCTGAACGATCACCTTGCCGAGGTCTACGCCGCCGTCGATGCGCTCGACCACGTCGACCGGCCGACGATCGTGATCGGT
>JABDMN010000347.1 GCA_013001485.1 Acidimicrobiia bacterium | reverse complement strand
CGTTCCAGGGCGTGGATCTGGCCGACCTCGACCCGTTCATCCACCTCGATCAGATGGGAGAGGTGGAGTACGCCCCCGGCGAGCCAAAGGGAACCCCCTGGCACCCCCATCGGGGATTCGAGACCGTGACCTACATGATCGACGGGATCATGGAGCATCAGGACTCCGAGGGTGGGGGAGGCGTCATCACCAACGGCGACACCCAGTGGATGACCGCCGGGTCCGGGCTGCTTCACAAGGAGGCACCTCCAGAGCACCTGGTGATGTCAGGCGGCCTCTTCCACGGCTTCCAGTTGTGGGTCAATCTCCCGGCCAAGGACAAGTGGCTTCGTCCGCGGTATCAGGACCTGCGTGGCGGCGACGTCGAGTTGCTCACCACCGAAGATGGCGGGGCGGTGTTGCGCCTCATCGCAGGTGAGATGGCCGGTCATCGAGGTCCTGGCGACACCCACACACCGATCACGATGGTCCACGCCACCATCAGTCCCGGTGCCCGGGTGAGGCTGCCTTGGCGGCGCGAGTTCAATTCCCTCGTCTACGTGCTCAATGGCCAAGCGACGTTTGGCCTGGAGCAGAGACCCGCCGCGAACGGCCAACTGGTCGTCTTCGGCGCAGGTGATGCGGTGACCATCACTGCCGACGAATCACAGGAGTCCCGCAGCCCTGATGTCGACGTGCTGATGCTCGGCGGTCTGCCGATCCGGGAACCCGTAGCCTGGTACGGGCCGTTTGTGATGAATACGAGAGCCGAGCTGATGCAGGCATTCGAGGACTTCGAGGCCGGCAAGCTGGGACGGATACCCCACACGGCTCCCGGCGACGAGATGCCGGCCGAGTGAGGAGGAGCAACCGATGACCGATGACCAGGAAGAACTCAAGACACGCCTGACACCTCTGCAATACCACGTGACTCAAGAGGCGGGCACCGAGCGCCCGTTCACGGGTGAGTACTGGGACGCCAAGGCCGACGGCACCTATCACTGTGTCGTGTGCGAAGCCCCGTTGTTTTCGTCCGAGACCAAGTACGACTCGAAGTCGGGATGGCCGAGCTTCTTCGCCCCGATGGGGGACGACAAGGTCGAAGAACATGTCGACCGCAGCCTCGGGATGGTTCGCACCGAAGCCGCGTGCGCCTCGTGCGGTGCCCACCTCGGGCACGTGTTCCCGGACGGGCCACAACCGACCGGACTGCGCTACTGCATGAACTCAGCGTCTCTTCGACTCGCCGCCGAAGAAGAACCAGCCAGCTGACCTACGGCCAGATGCCTCGCTGTTGGGTGGCGAGGGCGCAGCGGCCGATCGCGATCACGTAGGCAGCGGTACGCAGGGTCGGCCTCTCGACCTTGCCGTCCTCGGGATGGGCGGCGGACCACTCGTCTCGATACCGATCGATCGAATCGCGCAGTGCGGCCCGCTTCGTCACAACCTGTTCGGTGGCTCGATGCATCTTGTTGCGGAGCTTCTCCTGAACGGTGTGCTCTTCCCACTGCTCGTTGTCCAGGTTCTGCACCCACTCGAAGTACGAAACGGTGACGCCTCCGGCGTTGGCGAGGATGTCGGGAAGCACCGGGATGCCGCGATCGCATAAGGCGACGTCTGCATCTGGTGTCGTGGGCCCGTTGGCGAGCTCGAGCACGACCTTGGTGTCGATGTTTCCGACGTTCTCGGGCGTGATGACATTCTCCATCGCCGCAGGCACCAGAACGTCGCAGGAAACCTCGAGCACCTCGCCTGGGCTCAGTTCCTTCGCGCCAGGGAAGTCGATGACGCTGCCGGTCTCGTCCTTGTGGATCGCCACACGGTTGATGTCCAACCCGTTCGGGTCGTAGATCCCGCCCTTGGAGTCGGACACAGCCACGATCACGCATCCTTCGTCGGCGAGCAACCGGGCGCCGTGACGCCCCGCGTTGCCAAAGCCCTGGACTGCGACGGTGGCACCCTCGAGGCTCTCCAGCTCGGGCAGACCGCCCAGCTCGATGAAGTGCGCCAGCACATACACGCCGCCCTGGGCCGTTGCCGTCGACCGTCCGACCGAGCCGCCGAGGTTGAGGGGCTTGCCCGTGACCACGGGGAGGTTGTTCGTGCCTGGATGAGTCATGGTGTAGGTGTCGTACACCCATGCCATCGTCTGTTCGTCGGTGTACATGTCTGGTGCCGGAATGTCGGTGTAGGGCCCGATGTTGTCCCCGAGCGCGGTGATGAACCGGCGGGTGAGGCGTGCCTTCTCGCGTCGTGACAGGCTGCGGGCATCACAGCTGATGCCTCCCTTGGCACCACCGAACGGAATGTCGACCAGCGCGCACTTCCACGTCATCCAGGTGGCAAGCGCCGTCACCTCGTCACGATCGACGGTGGGGAAGTAGCGGATGCCACCTTTCCCTGGTCCCCGCGAGTGGTCGTGCAGCACCCGGAACCCGGCGAATATCTGGATGTGCCCGTCGTCCATCAACACCGGCAGGTGTACGACGACCGAACGCTCGGGCTCGAACAACAGCTCCTCCATGCCGGGAGTGTCGAAGACGTCTCCCAGGAATGGCACCGCTTGATCGAACTGCCTTCGAGCAACCTCGAGGGGGTTGATCCGTTCGTCTGCAGCGGCAGAGGTCGACAGGTTCATCGGGTATTCCTCTCGCGAAGATCAGTACGGGCAC
>JABDMN010000346.1 GCA_013001485.1 Acidimicrobiia bacterium | reverse complement strand
ATCACCTGGTTCGCCATCCTGTTCACCGGCAAATACCCACGAGCGATATTCGACTACCTCGTCGGCGTCGGTCGATGGGCAACGCGGGTCTACGCCTACGGGTTCATGCTGATCACGGACCGCTACCCGCCGTTCAGCCTTCAATAGCCTGTAAACGCCCCGGCAGTCGGTCGTAGGATCGGCGGATGCGCCTGTCCACGTCACCCAATGCTCTCGCCACCGATGCTCGGCGTCTGTCGCAGCTGTATGGCGACGCTGAGGGTCTGCTGCCGTTGTGGATCGCCGAGCCGTACCTGCCGCTGGCTCCCGCGATCACGGAGGCGGTGAACGCCAGGGCCGGGCTCGAGTGGTACGGCTACGAGGCCCGACCACCGGCTCTGATCGAGTCGTTCTGGCAGTGGATGGAGACTCGCAACGGCTGGGACAACGCCGGCCTCGAGACCACCATCAGTCCCAGCGTCGGCACGTCGATCGCAGTGATCATCGACGCCTTCTCCGAGGACGGCGACGGAGTCATCCTCCAGCCCCCGGTATTCACCGACTTCAAGCCATTGATCGTTCGGGCGGATCGTCAGCCTGCCCGCAACTCGCTGGACCTCACCAACGACGGTTACCGGATGAACCTCGATCATCTCGAGGAGTTGGCAGCCGACCCGTCCAACAAGGTCATGATCCTGTGCAACCCGCACAACCCGATTGGTCGTGCCTGGGAACAGGACGAGCTGACCGCCGTGGCGCGCATCTGTGCCGCCAATGACGTGTTTGTCATCGCCGACGAGATCCATGCCGACCTGGTGCTCGAGCCGCATCGGTTCACACCGTTTGCGACCGCCGCCGCCGGCACCGGGGCCCGCTGGGTGGCCATCCACGGACCGATCAAGACATTCGGAGTAGCCGGGTTGTGCGACACGCTGCTCATCTCGGACGACGAAGAAGCCACTGGGGCTTTCCGGGCGGCGAGCTCGCGCCTTCATCTCACCCGCAACAACGTCGTTGCCCTGGCAGCCTTCGAGGCCGGGTATCGGGACAGCGCAGAGTGGGTCGACGAGTTGAAGACGCTGGCTGCAACGAACGTTGCCGTGCTTCGTGATGGTCTCCCCGAACCGCTCGGGGTCGTTGATATGGAAGCCACCTACCTGGCGTGGCTCGACCTCCGGGGCCTCGGCCTCGAGGTGCCGGAGCTGGCCCGATGGCTGGCCGACTCGGCGAGGCTTGCCCTCAGCCCGGGACACTGGTTTGGGCGCGAGGGCGCCGGTTTCGCTCGGATGACGATCGCTGCGCCCACCGATGTCATCGAGGAAGCGACAGCAAGACTTCGTCAGGCAGTCAGCTTGACCGGAATGCAGGGGAGCTGAATATGTCGAGTGAGGTCGAGATCGGGCCCGCCGAGTCGATCGGCCCAGGAGTCGTCACGGGAGCCGGGAGGTTCGCCGCCGGCAACTCCGACGGTGAGCTGTTCGCCGTCACACGAAGGTGCCGCCATCTGCTGGCTGACCTCGCCGATGGCATGATCGACGATGAGGGGTGTCTCACGTGCCCTTGGCACGGAGCCAAGTACGACGTATCCACCGGTCGCATGGTGAAGGGTCCTCAAGGAATCTTCGCCAAGATCCCCGGATTGGGTTTGGCGTTCAAGACCCTCACCGTGGTGCTGCCGCTTGGCCGCGGAATCGTGACTGAACGGGATGGCACCCTCTTCGCCGAGTAGCCCGGACCTCTGCCACATGTCTCCGTGATCCGTTCACAGGTTCTCCACAATTGTCCTGGATTCTGTACTCAATCTCACCACGAGAAGGAGTACGAGATATGTTCCGTTTGGTTGTTGCAGCTCTGGCCATCGTTGGCCTGACATCGCTGTTCTTTGGTGCAGGAGCGGCGACCGCCGCCGGCATTGGTTTGCTGGCGATCCCGCTGATCCTCGCCAAGGTGTTTTTCTTCATGCTGATCTTTGGCTTCATCGCCAGAGGTGCGTTCGGTCACCGCTCACGTCGCGGCCCTTGGCAGGCCCAGCGCCGTCAGGGCCCGCCGTGGACGTGGCAGCAGTCACCTCGCGGCCCGCGCCCCGAAAGCCGGTCACGCGAGGACGACTTCGACGAGTGGCACCGCATGTCGCACGCTCGCAAAGAGGTCGATGACTGGGCTCCCCCGGTCATCTGACGCCACAATGAGCGATGTGAAGAAAGTCCTGGTCGTCGAAGATGAGCTCAAGATCGCCCGCCTGGTGCGCGACTATCTGCGCCAGGCGGGCTTCGACGTCCTGGAAGCCAGCGACGGTATCGCCGCACTCCAGGTCGCCAGGTCCGACCGGCCCGACATGATCGTGCTCGATCTCGGCCTCCCGGGCATGGATGGCCTCGATGTCACCCGCAAGCTTCGCGAGACCTCATCGGTGCCCATCATCATGCTCACGGCTCGCACCGAGGAGAGCGACCGCATCGTCGGACTGGAGCTCGGCGCCGACGACTACATCGTCAAGCCATTCAGCCCCAAGGAGCTCGTAGCCAGGATTCGGGCCGTCCTGCGTCGTGCCGACGCCACCATCGGTGGCGGAGAGCTGGTTCGAGCCGGACCCCTGGAGATGGACATCCCGAAACGTCGGGTCGCAGTCGACGGCGAGGACGTCGAGCTCACGTCGACCGAGTTCGAGCTCCTGTTGACGCTGGCGCGTCAACCTGGCCGCATCTACACCCGGGCCCAGCTCCTCGACTCCGTTCACGGGGTCTCGTTCGAGTCATATGAGCGCTCGGTCGACGCCCACATCAAAAACATCCGCCGCAAGATAGAGCCAGACCCCAAGCATCCTTCGCTGGTGCTGACGGTTTATGGAGTTGGGTACCGGTTTGCCGATGCCTAGATCGAACTGGAACTACGGCGACCACCCAGGTGGGGGATGGGGACCGAGACGAGGCCGTGAGGAGTGGCAGGGGTTCGGGCGTCGCATGGCGATCGGGTTCATCCTGTTCGCGTTGTTGAACCCGCTGACGCTCACGATCGTCATCGTCGTAGTCCTCCGCGACCAGGACATCAGTAACTGGTGGGTGCTGATCCCCGCGTTGCCGTTCCTCTTGCTGTTCCTCCTCGGACGGGTTGCACGCGGGTTCCGCAGCATCAGGTCCGTTCGTGACCTCATCGGAGCAGCCGGATCGCTGGCCGATGGCGATTACTCGGTGCGGGTCGCCGCCGCCCGTGGCTCGACCGGGACGGTCGTGACGTCGTTCAACCAGATGGCGGAACGGCTCGAGTCCGCTCGGGAGCAGCGTCGCCAGTTACTTGCCGATCTCGGTCACGAGCTGCGTACTCCGCTCACCGTGGTGCGGGGAGAAATCGAGGCGATGCTCGACGGCGTCCACGAGCCCGACCCCGATCATCTGCGGCTGCTGCTCGACGAGGTGAGTGTCATGGAGCGGCTCCTCGAGGACTTGAAGACCCTGAGCCTCGCTGAGGCCGGGCCCCTCGCTTTGCACCCTGAGGCCACCGACATCGTCGACCTCGTCAGCGATGTTGGCGACGCTCATCGGCGAATCGCCGCCGCCCGGGACGTCGATATCAGCATCGACGCCACCCCGATGCCCGAGGTCCTCGTTGATCCTGTCCGGCTGCGAGAGGTCGTTTCCAATCTCGTGGTCAATGCGTTGAATGCCATGCCCGACGGAGGGCTCCTCCGGCTATCGGTCCTCGATCGCGGCGCAGCGATTCGGATCAGGGTGTCCGACACTGGTGTCGGGATCGCTCCAGAAGACATCGACACCGTCTTCGATCGTTTCAACAAGGGGTCGTCTTCGCAGGGGACCGGTCTCGGCCTAACGATCAGCCGCGATCTGGTCGAGGCCCACGGCGGAACCATCGCCATCGAAAGTCAGCCTGGTGTGGGAACGACCGTCAACGTCACAGTGCCCCGCACAGTGGTCTGAGCTATCCGCTGGAGTGAGTGTCGGTTTGGGACGCTTCGGTGTGGATCGACCGCTCTCTGTGCACGTGTCGCTCGTCCACGGGCGCATGTGCGGCGTCGTCGATGAAGAAGCTCCCCTCGTCCAGGTGGAGGACTGATGGGCCGTAGGCGTCCTTGAGGTTGGCGACGGTGAGAACCTCGCCGGGTGGACCACTGGCCACGACGCGACCGGCGAGGAGAACCACATGATCCGCCACCTGGGCCTCCGACAGGTCATGAGTGGTGAGGATGACGGTGCAGCCCCGGCTCCGCTCGGCATGAATGGCTTCGTCGATAGCCCGAGCCGTGGTCATGTCGATGCCTGTGAGTGGCTCGTCGAGGAGTAGGAGATCGTGACTCTGCGCCATGCCCTGAGCAACGAACACCCGCTGTCGCTGCCCTCCGGAGAGCTCGTGCAGCTGACGAGACGCGAGATCGGTGATGCCTGTCCTCTCCATGGCCGCGGCGATCTCGTTGCGGTCCTCCGCAGCGAGCCAGCCATAGGCACCGAGCTCGGCGTACCTACCCATCGTCACCACTTCTCGTACCGACACGGGGAGGCTCTCGTTGACTTTGGTGGTTTGCAGCACATAGGAGATTCGTCTGGCACCGTCGGCGCGAGCAGGCACCTCGATGTCCCCTCCGGCAGGATCGACCAGCCCTGCGATCGCGTTGAGCAGCGTCGACTTGCCTGAACCGTTGGGTCCGATCACGGCGGTGATGGTGCCGGCCGGAATGGAGAAGGTGGAGCGGTCGAGTGCGGTGTTGTCTCCGTACCGAACAACGAGGTCGCGGGCGTCGACGGCCGAGGTCACTGGCATTGGACGCATCGCCCTTCGATCTCAAGTGCGTGGCCGATCGGAACGAACGAGGCAGCCGCGCTGATCTCCTCGACGATCTGGTGGACCTGAGCCTCGTGGCGATCAGTCACAGAGACGTCCTCAACAGCCCCACAGCCGACGCAGACCAGGTGGTGATGATGTCCGCGGAGCCACTCGGCCAGCTCGTACCGGGTGAGACCCCGTGTGCCGTGGTGTGGCGAGAGCACACCGGCGTCCTCGAGCACCGACAACGATCGATAGATCGACGACAGGGGAAGGTCTCCACCG
>JABDMN010000338.1 GCA_013001485.1 Acidimicrobiia bacterium | reverse complement strand
CCCGCCCCTCCCACACACTCCTGGTGTCGCTGCCTCGAGACCGATTGGGCCAGCGGACCACGTCGTGCCGCACCTGGGGTCACCGACCTTCGCCCTCTACCCCGACGAGGAGATCGTCCCCGGGCTCATCCGCGTCGGCCTGTCGCTCATCGACCGCACCTGCACGGTGCTCGACGCCGAGCCGCTCGACCTCGACGTTCGTGTCCATGAGGCCCGCAAATCGATGAAGAAGACGCGCGCGCTGTTCCGGATGCTCCGTCCGTCCATCGGCGAGGTGGCCTTCGCCCGTGAGAACGAGACCGTCCGTGATGCCGGCCGAGTGCTTTCCGAGGCTCGGGACGCCGCGGTTCTGGTCATGGTCTTCGACGCTGTTGGAGTCCTCGCGAGACCCGCTGCGCCCGCGATCCGTGCCTCGCTCGTGGAGTTGGCCGCAGAGAAGAGTGGAGCCGTGACATCGGCGACCATCGAAGGGGTCATCGACTCGCTCGGTGACACCCGAGAACGGTTCGGGGCCTGGCCAGTCCCGCTCGTGTACGGACATGACGGCTTTGACCTCATCTCGCCAGGGCTGCGCCGGGTGTACCGGCGTGGACGCAGGCGAATGACCCACGCCATCGCTACTGGGACCGCTGAGGCATTCCACCAATGGAGGAAACCGGCCAAGCATCTGTTCTATCAGCTGGAGATCCTCCAGTTCGGCTGGGCGTCCGGAGCACCGGTCCTGGTTCAATCGGCGAGAGAGCTGGCTGAGGTCCTCGGAGAGGAACACGACCTCGCCGTCCTCCACGACACCATCGACACGCTCGGAGCCGGAAGCGAGGGGATGCGGAGCACGGTGCGAAGCCAGATCGCTGATCGTCGCCGCCAGGTTCAGGCCGTGGCATGCGAGTTGGGCGACTCGCTGTTCGCTGCGCCGCCACGGGACTTCATCGCACGGCTCGGTGGGTTGTGGGCGGCATCGCGAGATCACGGCACGGCTGGTTGACGGACGACGTTCCCGTTGCGAGCCTCGGGGACACCAAACCAGAATGGGACCAGCTCATGGGCATCTGCATCACCCGCATCATCGATTCGTGTGTGCTCGTCGACATCGACGGGCTCGTGACCCTCATCGACCCGGGGGTGTTCGCCTGGGACTGGGACGACGTCGACGTGCACGACATCGACAAGGTCGACAGGATTCTGGTGACGCACGCTCACGCCGACCACTTCCACCTCCCGTTCGTCCAGTGGCTGACCGAGCGATTCGGCGCACCGCTCCAGTCGACCTCAGAAGTCGTCACCAAGCTGGCCGAGGCCGGTATCGACGCCACGACCGATCCCTTCGATGGAGTCGTGGTGACGGAAGCCGCCCACGAGGCGATCCCGGTCGGGCCACAGGTTCCGGCCAACATCGCATTCGACATCGGTGGCGCGTTCCCCCCCCCCGGAGACAGCTACAAGCTGGAACGCTCAGAGCGGATACTGGCCTTGCCCATGTCACCGCCGTGGGGCTCGCTCACAGCGTCCGTCGCCTACGCAAAGCGACTGCAGCCGGACATCGTCATCCCGATTCACGACTGGACTCACACACCTGATGCCCGTCGCTGGATGAGCGGTGTGGCGACGGCCGCGCTCGAACCCGCTGGAATCAGGTTCGTGCACCTCGAGTATGGAGAGTCGGCGGAGCTCTAGGTTCAGCTCCTCAACTCCACGGCGAGCTTCCTCGCCCAGTCGCGGATGTGGTCCTCGTCGCGCCAATCGCCGGAGTTCTCCTTGGCCATTGCGCTGGCGGGGAACCAGTCGGCGTCTGCGGGGAGCGCACCGCCAAAGGTCTCATGTCCTCGAGCGCCCACCATCTCCATCAGCTTGTGAACCGGTTCCGTCTCCGGGATCTCCTCCTGCTCCGCCGAGTCGTCGAGCGGTCCTGAGGAGAAGAACCACACGGGCTTCCGTGACAGCTCCTTGAAGTTCTTCTTGATGAACTTGCGGGCTTCCTTCTGCCAGCGGTCGGCGTAGAGGCCGCCGCCGACCACAACGGCGTCGAAATGCGACACGTCGGGTCTCTCGTCGGCGGGGATCACCTCAACATCGATACCTTCGGCGGCGAGGGTGTCGCCGATCATGCGGGCGATTCCCTCGGTACCGCCCATCTTCGACCCGTAGGTCACCAGGACGAGCATGTTCCTCCTTTCCCTTGCACCTTGCGTCGATCGAGCCCGGGTGGGTAGGGCCGAGAGGCGGTATCGGAGGTCCCCGGAGTCTCTGGACTGCAGGCGTATCTTCACGGTCATGAAGTCTCGAGTCGTCATCGTTCTCATGGTGTTGGGCGTCGCGGCGAGCGCCTGCACCGACTCGGCGTCAGACCCCACAACAACGTCGACCACCGCCATCTCGACCACCTCGACGACAGCGGCAGTGTCGACCACGACCGCTCCGACGACATCGACGACCACCACCATCGTCGTCGAATCGACAGCACTCATCGTCGAGGTCCCGGGAGGGCCATGTGAAGGCATCGGTGACGCGCCGGGCCCATTCGGGGGCGAGATCTCCTTCATCGTCGGCGCCAACCTCTTTGTTGCCGATCCCGACACGGGAGACATCCAGTGCGTGGCCGAGGTGGTTCCC
>JABDMN010000313.1 GCA_013001485.1 Acidimicrobiia bacterium | reverse complement strand
CCTCTGTGTCGACCTTGGCGAACACGACGTCTCCGTGCTCGTTGGAGGCTTCCTCGTAAACCGGGGCGAACGACTTGCACGGTCCACACCACTCGGCCCAGAAGTCGACGAGGACGAGGTCGTTGTCGACGATCGTCTGCTCGAAATCGTCCTTGGTGAGTTCAACGGTGGGCATTCCGGCTCCTTGGTAGTTACGTGATCGACTCACCGTAACCCACCCCGTTGGTGTCCTATTCCGCGTACCGCCGGGCGGCGCGGGCGCGTGCCTTTTCGGCCTCAACCTCGCGGTTGCGGGGAGGAGCCTTGGTCACCAGAGAGTCGATGAGAGTCCTGGTCGCCGCGGCGACGTCATCAACGGCGCGATCAAACGCTTCCGTGTTCGCTCGTGATGGGGTCCGCGAACCAGACAGCTTGCGGACGAACTGCATCGCTGCCTCGCGCACCTCGTCGTCGCTGGCCGGGGGTCGGTAGTTGTGAAGTGGTTTGATGCTGCGGCACATGGCAACACCCTACGGATGATCTCGACGGTCCCGCCCCCGGTAGCATCGCCAGGATTCCGATCGCAGGAGACGACGTGTCCAGTTCGCCCTACCGCTTGCCGAGAACGGTGCTTCCTTCCCATTACGAACTCGTGATGGAACCCGACCTGGACGCCGCCACGTTCCGAGGAACCGTCTCGATCGACGCCGAAGTCTCCGATCCGGTGTCCTTGATCGAGCTCAATTCGGCCGAACTGGAGATCGACTCGGTGGTTGCCCGGTCGGATGTGTGGGGAGAGCGTCCCGCTCAGGTCACATTCCAGCCCGAGTTTGAGAGGGCCACCCTGCACGTCGAGACGCCGCTGGAGGCAGGCGGGTGGAGTATCGACATCGAGTTCAGCGGGATTCTCAACGACCGGCTGCGGGGGTTCTACCGGTCGACGTACGTGGATCCCGAGGGTGTCGACCAGGTCATAGCCACCACGCAGTTCGAGTCGACAGACGCCCGTCGGGCCTTCCCATGCTGGGACGAGCCCGACTTCAAGGCCACCTTCGGAGTAACGCTCGTCGTCGACGACGGTCTTGCCGCCATCTCCAACGGCGCCGAGGTCCGACGCAGTGAGCGTGACGACGGCAAGGTCGTCGTGGAGTTCGCTCCCACCATGAAGATGTCCACATACCTCGTTGCGTTCGTGGTCGGCCGACTGGAGGCCACGGCACCAGTGATGGTCTCGGGCGTGCCTTTGCGAGTTGTCCACCTCCCGGGCAAGGGCCGGTATGCGTCGTTCGCGCTCGAGGCCGGTGCGTTCGCCCTCGACTACCTCGCCGGGTACTACGGCATTCCCTATCCGGCAGGGAAGCTCGACCTCGTCGGGATCCCGGACTTCGCCTGGGGCGCCATGGAGAACCTCGGCTGCGTCACATTCCGAGAGACTGCTCTGCTTGTTGATCCCGCTGAGGCCACTCAGAGCGAGCTGCAGCGGGTCGCTGATGTGATTGCCCACGAGATCGCCCACATGTGGTTCGGCGACCTGGTGACCATGAAGTGGTGGAACGGGATCTGGCTCAACGAAGCGTTTGCCACCTTCATGGAGTTGAAGACGGTCGACGCGTTCCGACCCGAGTGGAATCGGTGGGTGTCTTTTGCCGCCGAAGGTGGCGTGGGCTCGTCGTCGATGGACATCGACTCGCTGGAAGCCACCCGACCCATCGAGTTTCCCGTCGAGTCCCCTGACGATGCCGATGCCATGTTCGACGCCCTCACCTACGGCAAAGGTGCCGCGGTCCTTCGCATGCTCGAGCAGTTCCTCGGGGAGGAGAAGTTCCGTACCGGCGTGTCCGATTATCTCCAGTGGTTCACCCACGGCAATGCCGAGACCAAGGATTTGTGGAAGGCGCTCGAGCAGGCCACCGGTGTTCCCGTTGCGGAGATGATGGATACGTGGATCTTCCAGGGTGGTGTCCCCATCGTCGAGGTCGCTCCGGGTGGCCCGGGTGCCGTCTTGACCCAGGACCATTTCCGCTACCTCGGCTCTGGTGAGGGCCAATGGACGGTCCCCGTGCTCGCTCGATCGATCGATGACCCCGAGATCACTCCCGTCACCCTGCATGGTGCTGCGGAACTCCCCTACGACACTCCGATCGTCAATGCCGGAGGGCACGGGTTCTACCGGGTGCGCTACGACAAGGAGATCGAAGGTCGCATTCACGACCGCCTCGACCAGCTCCTGCCTCTGGAGCGCTACGCCCTGATCGCCGATTCCTGGGGCCTGACCCTCGGGGGGCGCCGCCGGGCATCGGACCACGTCCGGCTGCTCGGGCTGTTCCGTTCCGAAACCGAGCCGCTGCTGTGGGAGCCGATCGCCGGTTCGCTGGCAACGCTCAGTGGCATAGCCACCGATGCCGTCCGCCCTGCGTTTGCCGGCGTCGTGAGGGATCTCGTCGGTGACGCTGTGCTTGGAAGCGGCTGGGAGGTCGGTCGATCCGAGTCCGATCTCGAGCGGCGTCTTCGCGGCACGTTGCTGCGCACGATGGGCGTCGTCGGTGACGACGAGTCGACGATCGAGCGAGCGCGGGCCACCTTCGAAGCGGTGGTGCGGGGCGACGTCGTCGACCCGGATGTTGCCTCGGCTTCTTTGACGATCACTGCAGCGCACGGGCTGGAGGCCGAATACCACCGATTCTGGGAGGAGTACGAGCGCAGCGAGTCTCCTCAGGACCAGGTCCGCTACCTGCGGGCCATGGCAACGGTTCCCGGAGACGCTCTTGCCGCCGCGACCATGGATCGCATCATCGCCGGGGAGATCCGCAACCAGGACTCGTTCTGGCTCATCGCGGTGATGGTGGGGAACCGGAAGTCGGGCGATGCCGCATGGGATCTCGTCACCTCACGGTGGGACGAACTCGTTGCCGTGATTCCTCCGCAGAATCTCCGCAGGGTCCTCGACTCGATCCCGGCCAGGTCGAAGCCGGATGTCGCAGACCGCATTCGCAGCTTCCTGGAGGCGCACCCGATCCCGGGTGGTGAGTTGTATGTGGGTCAGCAACTGGAACGTCTCGATGTGAGAGTCCGGCTGCGACAAGCCGAACAGGAATTGCCCGGCATCGTCTAACCGATCCGAGGATCTGGTGGGGGCCGGTTCGACCGCTTCGGTAGGCTCCGCGCCGTGAACCTCGAACTCGACGGGAGTCCGCTCCCTCTAGAGACGGTTGCTGCAGTCGCCGCCGGTGATGTCTCCGTGAGCCTGGCGTCGGTTGCTGCCGCCAACATGGAACGCAGCCGCAC
>JABDMN010000303.1 GCA_013001485.1 Acidimicrobiia bacterium | reverse complement strand
AACACCGCAGGCACCGTGTCCTCCATCACCCACATCGACGGTGCTGCCGGCTCGCTCCACCACCGCGGCTACCGCATCGAGGACATCACCGAACACTGCACGTTCCTGGAGGTGGCCTACCTCCTGTACTTCGGCGAGCTTACCACCGCGACGCAGCTCGAGGAGTGGACCGATTCGATCCGGCTCCACACGTTGCTGTCCGAGGAGATGAAGCGCTTCTTCGACGCCTTCCCCCGTGCTGCGCATCCGATGGCGATCCTTTCGTCGGCAACCTCGGCCATCTCTACGTTCTACGAAGAGTTCCACGACCCTGCAGACCCCGAGGCTGTCGAGCAGAGCGCCCGCCGCCTCATCGCCAAGATGCCGACAATCGCTGCGTGGGCCTACAAGAAGTCGATCGGCCAGCCGTACGTGTACCCACGCAACGAACTGGGGTATGTCGAGAACTTCCTGCACATGATGTTCGGCCTGCCGGTCGAGGAAACCAAAGTCGACCCCGTGGTATCTCGGGCTCTCAACGCGTTGCTGATCCTCCACGCCGACCACGGGCAGAATTGCTCCACCGCCACGGTGCGGTTTGTCGGATCGAGCCGGGCCAACATGTTCGGATCGGTTGCTGCGGGAATGAACGCGCTCTGGGGACCGCTGCACGGCGGAGCGAACCAGGCCGTCATCGAGATGCTGCAAGCAATCCACGACGACCCCGACGCGACCATCGAGTCAACCCTGGCCAACGCCAAGGACAAGGACCACCCGTTCCGGCTCATGGGCTTTGGGCACCGGGTGTACAAGAACTACGACCCGCGAGCCAGGATCCTGGCGCAACACGCTCACGACGTCCTGGAACGCGAGGGGCTCGGTGACCCCTTGCTCGACATCGCCAGAAACCTCGAGGCTGCGGCCCGTGAGGACGACTACTTCGTCGAGCGCAACCTCTACCCGAACGTCGACTTCTACTCGGGGCTCATCTTCCGGGCCCTCGGGTTCCCGATGCGGATGTTCACCGTTCTCTTCGCCATCGGTCGCCTTCCTGGCTGGATCGCCAACTGGAAGGAGATGGCCGAGGACCCGACGACCCGGATCGCCAGGCCTCGCCAGGTGTATGTGGGAGAGACGCCGCGAGACTTCGTCCCGGTGAGCGACCGCTAGGCCCTTTCGACCTCGGGCACCGCTTCTTCGTAGCTGCCCACCACGTCTGCGGTCGTCGCGTCCACCCTGACCAGGGCTCTCCGTGATGGAGGCTCATCGGCAGAGAAGACCAACACGTTCCACACCGGGCGAGCTCTCCACCCCTCGAAGTTGAGTGTGGCCGCCGCGTGGCCTGCAGCGAATTCTGTCGCACGATTCGCCACGGTGAGCGCCTCTCCCTGACGCACCTTCAGGTGCCAGCCCGACACCAGGTGGTAGGCCGCTATGACGAGCAGACCCGCAACCACCAGCCACATCCCTGACGGAAGGCCGAGGAGAATCCCGCCGGTCACGATCAAGGCCCCGGCGACGTAGACAACACCGGCCATTCGCCGGCGAGCCACGTCCGGGACCGAGTAGGGGCCGAGAACGTTGGCGTCGAGATCGTCCGGCATGGCCTCGCGATCGGCGATGTCCCGAGGGACCTCGATTCGCTTGGGCCGTCGCTCGTCTGTCACGAGGCGGGCGCACCATCGGTGAGCAGCGGATTGCGCTCCTCGATGACCTCGTGACCACGGGCACGGTGCCAGCGGTCCCACAGGACAAGCATCGACGGCAGCACAAACACGGCTGCGACCAGTGCCCCACCGATGGCGTAGGCAGTGACCAGGCCCAGCTGCTTGAAGGGCGTCAAAGACGACGTCACCAGGATGCCGAAACCGGCGACTGTCGTGAATGCCGACCCGGCAAGTGCGCCACCGGTGTGGGTCATGGTCGACCGAATCGCCCGGCTCTCGTCGTCGTAGCGTTGGCGATCCTCCTCGTACCGGTGAGTCACATGGATCGTGTATGGCACGCCAATACCGATGGCAATCGCGGCGATCATCGCCGTGACCGGGTTGAACGAGATGCCCGTGAGCGCCATGAGGCCGAACACCCACAGAACAACAAGGATCACAGGGGCGATGGTGATGACCCCGAGGAACGGCCGCCTCACCTCGATGAGGAAGTTGAGCACCAGCAGCACCATCGCGGCGACAAGCGAGATGGCGATCGAGCTGACCTGGGAATCCTGAAGCGCCAGCACGACGCCCTTGGAGATGATGTTCTCGTTGGTTGGCGTCGCCGTCAGGCCAGCCAGCGTTGACACCGACTCGAAGTCCGCTTTCAGACCGTCAGAGAGGTCGAGAGCCCCCGCCTCGCCGCCCTGAGTGGAAACAGCGACATTGATGTACCGGTACGTTCCGTCGTCGCCAAGAGCGGCAACTCGCTGCATCCCCTCGGGGTTGATGGCACTTGCAGCCTCGTAGAGCCCGGCGACGTCGGTTCCCGGCGCCACTGTCAGGTCCTGCTGGAGGCCACTCGAGAACGCCGTCTGGGCGAAGTCGGCGTTGTACAGGGCCTCGCTACCACCGTCGGCGGGAGGGGTGACCATCTGCGCGATCACCGAGACCGGAGATTCGGCTGCCGCCCGGGGTCCGAACGCAAGCACATCTTCGGTGTCTGCCATGTTCGACCAGGCCTGGACGATGCCGTTGTGGACGTCGGGACTCGCCACATCGCCTTCGATCAGCACGTTCGTCGTCTCCCCAAGTCCGCCTCCGAATTCGTCGACGAGCACGTCGAACGTCTCGAGCAGCGGTGCCCCCTCAGGCAGGAAGTCGGTGAACGAAAACTCGGTGCTCAGCTGTGTCAGCCCATAGGCGCCAAGCCCGCCCAGCCCCAGGGCGATCACCAGCATCACCACAGGGATCTTCTCGGCGAGGATCGCCATGCGTCCCATCAGCTTGGGGAGGAGGCGTTCGCTGGAGGCACCCATGGCCTCGACCGGCAGGCGGTCTCCGGCTTCGGCGCGGCGATCGAGAAGGATGCGAACCGAAGGGACGACTGTGAGCATGAGAACGAAGGCAGAGGAGATGCCGACCGTGGCGAGGATGCCGAAGTCCTTGATGGCGGTGATCGGGCTCACGATGTTCGTGAGAAATCCGACGGCGGTGGTCACCGTGGCGAGAACGAGGGCCACTCCGACCGTGCGGGTGGCACGGCCAGCTGCGCCAACCACCGTCTGACCGTCGGCTAGCTCCTCGCGATACCGGGAGTTGAGGTGGATGGCGTAGTCGACGCCCAAACCAATCAGCAGGATCGGAATGATCTGCAGGATCTCGGAGAAGTTCCCGATGATGCCCAGGTACTTCGGCCCAAGGAGGACTCCTATCCCATTCATCCAGGTGATCGAGAGAACGATCACAAGCATGGCGAGACCGACGTCGGCGCCGGCACGCCGCAACGAGGTCAGCCATGTCAGTCGGCCCCGCGGGTTGATCCAGAACACAAAGCCGAGGATGACGATGATGATGAGGAATGCCGTGCCGAAGAGACGACCGATCTCTGCTGCGAACTCGCCGCTGTCGGCGAACAAGAGCGCGAAGCTGAACGGAGCGGCGGTGGTGTCCGTGACCGGGATTGCCTCGATCCGCTCCTGCATGTCGACCTCGGCTGCCTGCAGCTTCACCTGGTCGGGATCATCCGGGATCTTGCCGCTGTCGATGAGCACGATCATCAGACCGGCGGTAGACGACGGTGCCGCCATGTCCGTGTTCTCCGATGACAACGTGATCGTCACCTGACCCTGAGTCTCAGGCGGCAAAGCTTCGAGACCGGCCAGGTAGGCAGCCTTTACCTGTTCATCGGTTGCTGTTGCGGGGTCGAGTCCGGACTCCTCGAACCCGAGGATCGCGGGAGTGAAGAAGCCATTGATGGCGGGCTGCGGCCCATCGATGAGCACGGGGCCTACATCCGATGCCAGGACGGCTTCCTGGACTGCCAGGTAGTGCTTCAGCCCGTCCGCAGTGAGCACGTCACCGCTCTCGGCGGTGAACACCACCTGCACCGCTGCTACCGCCGACGTGTCGAACCGGTCGCCGATGATCTGGCCGGCAAGGAACTCCGGGGAATCCGGCGAGAAGCCCTCGTTGCCGGACGCCTGTTCCTGTTGGGACACAAACGCACCCAGGACGAGCGTCACGATGAGTGCGCCAACCAGCACGAGTACCGGCGAGCGGCGCACCGCGGCCTCGATCCAGGTGATTATGCGTTTCAAGGATGACCCTCCACAGACGAGCTAGTTCGATTTCAGGAGACCGGACACTACCGATGCCTCGTTTCAAGGCAAGGTCAGCGAGGCGGAGCGCACCGTTCCACAAGACGCCGAATTGCCTCGGCGCGAGGCACTCCCCGCGTCTCTTCGCCATCCACCCGCAAGCCGACGCTCGACGCCTCGACGTCGTCGTCTCCGACCACGAGTACCGCAGGGTGCTTGCGCGTCACGGCACGACGGATCTTCTCCCCCACCGTGTCGTCATGGTCGTCGAGATCCGCACGGATCCCGGCTGACCGAAGCTCGGCGACTACCTCGGCTCCATAGTCATTGTGACGGTCGGCGACCGGCACGACCGTGGCCTGCACCGGAGCCAGCCAGCAAGGGAACGCTCCCGCGTAGTGCTCGACGAGAACTCCAATGAACCGCTCCACCGACCCGAGCTTGGCGCAGTGGATCATGACCGGTCGATCCCGATCGTTGGTCGAGGTCGTGTATTCCATCCCGAACCGCTCCGGCAGGGAGAAGTCGACCTGGATCGTGGACATCTGCCACCGGCGGCCGATGGCGTCTTTGACATGCACATCGATCTTGGGCCCATAGAACGCGCCCTCTCCCCCAGCAATCTTGTACGGCACACCGGCAATTTCCAGCGCATCCTGGAGCGACGCCTCAGCGGCGTCCCACAGCTCGAGCTCTCCCACCCATTTCTCCTCTGGACGAGTCGAGAGGTCGGCCTCGAACTCATCGAAACCGAAGTCCTTGAGAAGAGTGAGCACGAAGTCGAGGTGTAGCTGTAGCTCCTCGGCGATCTGATCGCGGCGACAGAAGGTGTGGCTGTCATCCTGAGTGAAGCCGCGGGCCCGCAGCAGGCCGTGGACAACCCCACTGCGTTCGTATCGGTACACCGTTCCCAACTCGGAGAACCGCAATGGCAGCTCGCGGTATGACCGGCCTCGTGACTTGTAGATGAGCACGTGGAACGGGCAGTTCATCGGCTTCACGCGGTATTCGTCGTTGTGGTCGATTTCCATCCCCGGGTACATGTTCTCGGCGTAGAAATCGAGATGGCCTGACGTCTGCCACAAACCGGATTTCGCCACGTGGGGACTGTTGACGAACTCGAAGCCGAACTCCTCATGGATCCGCCGGCTGTGGTCCTCGACCATCTTGCGCAGCATCCCGCCCTTCGGGTGCCATACGGCGAGGCCACTCCCCAGGTCCGGAGGGAACGAGTACAGCTCCAGCTCTTGCCCGAGGCGGCGGTGATCTCTCTTCTCCGCCTCCTCGATCCTCACGAGGTATTCCTCGAGGGCCTTTTTCGACTCCCATGCTGTGCCGTAGATGCGCTGCAGCTGCGGGTTCTTCTCGTCACCGCGCCAGTAGGCCCCGGCGCTGCGGAGCAGCTTCACCGCCTTGAGGCGGCCCGTCGAAGGCACGTGCGGGCCCCGACAGAGATCAACGAACCCGTTGTTTCGATAGACGCTGACTGCGTCCTCGTTCGCCCCTTCTGCGGGGTCCACCGACTCGATGATCTCGAGTTTGAACGGGTGTTCGTTGAACATCTCGCGGCCTCTTGCCGCGGTGATGTCCTCGCGGGTGAACGGTTGGTCCTCGGCGATGATCTCTGCCATCCGGGCCTCGACGGCGACGAGGTCATCCGGGGTGAATGGTCGGCCGATGTCGAAGTCGTAATAGAAACCGTCGGTGATGGGGGGACCGATGCCAAAGGTCGCCCCTTCGAACAGGTCGAGCACCGCCTGGGCCATGACGTGGGCCGCAGAGTGACGCAAGACGTGCCGCCCGTCTTCAGTGGAATCCGTGATCACGCTGAACGCCCCGCCTGCTTCCAGGGGACGGAAGACGTCGAACTGTTCCCCGTCGACCGTGACGGCAACAGCAGCCTTGGCGAGCCGGGCTCCGATGCTCTCAGCGACCTCGAGGCCCGTCGTGCCAGACGGGAACTCTCGGGCAGAGCCATCGGGCAGTGTGAACTGGAGCGCCATGGTCACCTCCGGGTGATGCGGGCGCGGCAGGTTAGGCCCGATTTCCCCACGGCCGGCCGATCTTCGTGGGACAATGCCCATGGCGCCAGGGCTCTCGCCATGGCCGGACAAGGGGACACGCGTCGGATGACACCACATGATCTCGCCGAGCGGCTGGCTCGCGGGGGCAGCGTCCAGGAGCTCAGTCGCGCCGAGCAGCCCATCAACGCCAACCGTCTCTACCGCATATGGGTCGAGGAGGGCAGCCGGATCGTCAAGGTTTACGGCACGCCGGCCCGCGAACGACGCGAGCGCCACTCTCTCGACGCACTCGCCGATCTACCCGGGATGCCGAACCTGCTCGACTCCGGGTCTGAAGGCGATCTCTACTGGGCACTGTTCGCCGACGCCGGTCAGTGGAGCCTCGCCACCCTTCCGGAGAATCCGGGGCTGGCACGACAGGCAGGCGAAATCCTGGCTGGGCTTCACGCCACCGAGAACGAGCTCATGACGAACATGACGCGAGGCATCGACCAGCAGTGGGTGTCGGTCGACTTCATCTCGACCTTCCGGCGACTGGCTCGATACCGGGGTCGTCTCGGCCTCTCCAGCGATCTCATGGATGCCGCGCGAGCTGTTCGTCCGCCGTATGCGTCGGCTCCTCGCGCAGCCCACACGAACCCAACGCCCGACAACTTCCTCGTCGACGACGATGGCAAAGTCACCTTGATCAATTGGGAGTGGGCGACGCTGGCACCACCAGAGTGGGATCTCTCCAAGGCGGTATGGCTCGCCAGCCTCGAGTCTGGCCCGGCCTCCGCAGCCGGTGTCCAGCAGGGCTACGGCAAAGAGATCGACCAGGGACAACTCGACCGCTGGACCGTCTACCACGCCGGCATGATGTTGGTATCGGAAGCCGAGAACCGCATCTCCGGTCGCCTGACCGGACTCGACGACCTCATCGGAGAGCTGCAACGCGCAGTGGCCGGGGCCACTTCGTCGGTTTCCTGATTTCATTGGCGAAATCCTCGGTTCTCGCGCGCTCCGCGCGTAACGTCATGGGTGCTCGACCAGACCCCAACAACAGGCAGGCACTTCCCCATGCTCACCATCGCGTTCGCAGCGGCTTTCGCTGTCGCGCTCCTCGCCACGATCCCCAGGTTCGCCCAACCCATCGGCGTGCTCGACACCAGAGATGTTGTCGATCTCGGTGGAGATTCGGACGACCTACCGTGTCCGTGGTGTCTCACCCCGACATCTGAGGACGACAGGGTCTGTCCTGGGTGTAGTCAACAGTTCGGCTGAACAGCCGTTGCAGCTCAGGTCTCGTCGCCGGGACGGATGTACACCCATCGCCGGCTCGCCTCAGCGAAACCGAGCGCCTCGTACACGTGCAAAGCGGCATCGTTGTCGGCGTCTGAGTACAGAAACCCTCGGCTGAACCCGTAGCGCTCGACGAGGTGGGCCAGGCCCGCCCGGAGCAGGCTCTGCCCCAGCCCCTTCCCGCGATGGTCGGGCGTCACGCCGATGATGTAGATCTCGCCGGCGTCGTCGTGCTTCTTGGTCCAGCAGAATCCAGCGATGTCGTCGCCCACCTTTGCGATCAAGACATCACCGGCGTCGAACCACGAAAGCTTCTGGCGTGCTTCGAACTCTTCCATCGTCAAGTGCGAGTTGTCGGCGTGGCGTGCGAACGCCCGGTTGTTGGCGTTGACGAACGCCCGCTCATCCTGAGGCCGGTATGCAACGAGTCGGTACAGGTCAGGCAGGTCGACCGGACCCTCGAGGGGAAGATCGATATCGAGCCTGAGGAGCACCCGGCCCGGGATCCATCCCTGGCGCCGCAAGACAGCCGACTGGTCAGGGTCGATCGCCCACACTTCCACGTGCCCTTCGATCTCCTCTGTGACCCGCTCGCACATGGCGAGAAACAGCTGGTCTGCACTCGGTGGCGTCACGATCTCCACACCGGTGACAACGTCCTCACTCGGGGTGATGTGGGATGCGGTCTGGGCGACAGCGGTGATTCGCCCCCCGACCGACTGGGCCACCCAACCGCCTGCTGACCCGAGCCGCCTCGCCTTGGCCTCCGACAGGACGCGCTCAGAATCGGCAGCCGAGAGCAGGCTCTCGACCTCTGGCACATCCTCGGGACGAATGGGGCGGATCTCCACAGCCGCACCAAGCTAGTGGCTGCCAGACAGCTGATCGCCGCCGTCAAACCACCCGTCACCCAATGCCCTCCGAACCGGCGCCAATGCGACGTATCCTGTTGCGCCATGAGCAGAGTCGGACTCGTGTTGGGCGGTGGAGGGATCACGGGCGCCGCCTATCACTTCGGCGCCCTGTTCTCTCTCCGCATGGCGACCGGCTGGGATCCCGATCTCGCCGAGGTCGTCATCGGAACCTCGTCTGGTTCTCTTGTCGCTGCGGTGGTGCGAGGAGGCGAGCTGAGCCTCGACACCCTGGTGGGGGACGCACACGACCGCCACCAGATGGCTGCAGAGATGGGAGGCGCCCTGTTCCGACGGGCCCGTCCAGGAGGCGTCGTCCGGTGGATGCGCAGCGGACTGCGTCCCCGACTCGCCAGACCCGATCTGAACCTCACTCTGGGGTCACCGGCCGTTTACCAGACCGACGGGATCGTTGAATGGGTGGAGGACGCTGT
>JABDMN010000307.1 GCA_013001485.1 Acidimicrobiia bacterium | reverse complement strand
GCCCAAAACCGAGCCGAAAGTCGAGCGGTGTGCCAACGACCACGACGAGGTCGGCGGACTTGAACGCCACCGACCGGGCTCGGGAGAAGGAGTTCGGGTGGTCGGCGGGAAGGGTGCCCCGACCCAGGCCATTGGCGAACATCGGGATCGAGGCCGCCTCAACGAGTCGCTGGACCTGGCGATGGGCGCCGGCAAGCTGGACGGCGCTCCCTGCCACGATGACAGGACGTCGCGACCGGTCGATCAGCTCTGCGAGTGCTTCGATGTCTTCGAGAGGTGCGGCCTCGAGCACCCGGGTCTGGAGCTCCGGATAGGCGAGTTCGGCGGGGCTCACCTGAACGTCGACACCGGCGTCGATGAACACCGGACCCTGTTTGGGAGTCGTGGCTGTCAACCAGGCCGAGTCGACCGCATCGACGGTGTCGGGAACCGATGTCACGGTGTGGGCGCTCTTGGTGATCGGTGTCATCAGGGGAACATGGTCGAACTCCTGCAGGCTTCCCTGGCCCCACCGAAAAGCCGGCGCCCTCCCGCCCACGACCATGAGTGGCGAGCCGTTCTCGAACGCCGCTACAACGGCCGATACCGTGTTGGTGACTCCGGGGCCCGCGGTCACGACAGCGACGCCCGGTTGGCCTGTCAGCTTGCCCACCGCCTCTGCGGCGAAAGCAGCCGTCTGCTCGTGCCTGACATCGAGGAGGCGGACTCCCTCCTTCACAGCCCCGTCGTAGATGGGGAAGACGTGGCCGCCGGACAGCGTGAACAGCGTGTCGACGCCGTGCCGGGTGAGTGCCTTGACGAGGTGGTGACCGCCAGGAAGGTTCATGAGGTGAGGCTAGATAGCGTTGGCGTGGCGCCGCATCCACGAGTGCATGGCGATTCCGGAGGCCACTCCCACGTTGATCGATCGGGTGGAACCGTACTGGGTGATCTCCACGACGGCGCTGGTCGCAGCAATCGCCTCCGCCGAGAGGCCCGGACCCTCCTGGCCGAACAGCAGCACCGCCTGGCGCGGCATGTCGAAGGTCTCGATGGGGACTGCGCCCGGGATGATGTCGACCCCGACGATGTCCAGCCCGTCCTCGTGCGCCCAGTTGGAGAAGCCGGTCACGTCCTGATGGTGGGTGACATGAAGATATGCGTCGGTGACCATCGCACCGCGACGGTTCCAGCGCCGTTTTCCGATGATGTGGACCCCCGACGCGTTGAAGGCGTTGGCGTTGCGGACGATCGTGCCGATGTTGAAGTCGTGCTGCCAGTTCTCGATGGCGACGTGCAACGGGTGCCGTTCCAGGTCGAGTTGAGCGACGATGGCGGCGTTCGACCAATACCGGAATCGGTCGACGACATTGCGTCTATCCCCGTCCGCCAGGAGGTGCGGATCGAGCCGGGGGTCGTCCGGCCACGGCTCCGGGTGTGGTCCGACGCCGACGTGATGCGACATGCACGCATCCTATGGCTGCGTGTCCAGAAAGGCTCCAGCTCCCAGTTATTGGTGACGATAGATGGCTCTATGACCAGTGGCGGGCCGCTTCATCGTCCGCTGGTAGCAGCCGAGACTGCTGCCGGCAGACAGGCACGCCGATCGATTCAGGTCCTTCGCCTCGTCGTGGCGATGGCCTTCGGAGTCGTCGGCTTCACCATCGCCGCCCGCGGTTACGCCAACTGGTTCGTCATGGCAGCGGCGGGTGCTGTCGTCGCCATCGACGCGTCGAACCGGATGGCGGCGCCGAACCCGAACGCCAGACGCGGGGCCGGCGCTCTCGACATCACCGCGATCGGGGCGGCCTGTCTTGCGTCTGGCCTTTCACCGATGGCGACTGCCATCCCCATCGCATACGCGGCAGCCGGGGTCATCTACGGCGGCGGCCTCTCGATGCGACGATTCGGATTTCTGTTCTACGGCGGAGCCTGGTCAGCGATCCTCGCCATAGCGGCGGCATCGTCCGAGTTCCGGCCCCAGACACCGAGCGGAACCCTTGTTGCTCTGATCGCCCAGGCCGGTTTCCTCCTCGTCGTCGGAGCGACCGTCATCCTCCATTCGAGGCTGATGAGACTCGTCGAGCGCTACCGGGTGGAGGCCGCAGAAGCGAACGACACCAAGACCGAGTTCCTGCGCAACATCAGTCACGAGATGCGAACCCCGATGAACGGGATCCTGGGGATGGCCGATCTCCTTCTCGAGTCGGAGTTGGCCAGGGACCACATCGAGCAGGTCTCGACGATTCGAACCTCTGGGTTCGACCTGCTGTCTCTCATCAACGACCTGCTCGATCTCTCGTGGATCGAGGCGGATGAAGTCGAGATCGAGTCGATCCCCTTTGCCCCTCGGGACGCCCTGGGATCGCTGCTGGAGACATTCCAGCCTCTCGCCGAGGACAAGAACCTCGACCTCGAGATGCACGTGGCATCGTCGGTACCGGACTTCGTACTGGGAGATCCCGGACGGTTTCGACAGGTCGTGGGGGCGCTGGTGCGCAATGCAATCGAGTACACCAATGAGGGTGGGGTATGGGTCCGAGTCGCGGCTACTGAGAACCGAAACGGCCATCAACTCCGGGTTGCGGTGGCCGACACCGGCATCGGGATGTCCGAAGACCAGGCAGCAGGCGTCTACAGCTTGTTCAGCCAGTCAGACGGATCGCTGACGCGGCAGCACGGAGGAACCGGCATCGGCCTCGCCATCGCATCGCGGCTTGTCATCCTCATGGGAGGCACCATGCAGGTCGAGAGCGAGGAGGGTGTCGGCTCGAACTTCCACTTCTCCATCCCGATCAAGGCAGGCGGCCACGCCGAATCGGCCGACAACGCGGGCATGCCAGATTCGACACCTCGAGTGCTCTTCGTTGCGGGCGAGAACGGCGTGAGCGACCGCTTGACGACGGCGCTGAGAGACGCGGGCTTCCGACTCGATACATCGATGACGATGACCGGGATTCTCGATGGGCCGCTGCCCGAGGTGGACGCGATCGTCTTCGATGTCGGCGAAGGACTTCGTGCGATTCAAAAGGTCCGGGACATCCATCCCGAGTCTGCACCGTTGGTCTTCATCACGTCTGGTGGTCAGCGAGGAGACAGTGGTCTGGCACGGAAGCTCGGGGTTGCGGCCTATCTCAGCCGGCCCGTCAGTAGCGACGACGTCGTGGCAGCCGTGAGATCTGTCGTCAATCGACAGTCTGACGGAGGAGAGGCCTCTCTGATCACCGTCCACTCGTTGCGCGAGGCTCGAAGCCGGGTCCGGGTCCTCATCGCCGAGGACAGCCCGACGAATCGTGCGATCGCATCTCTGGCTCTCAAGAGACGGGGATACGTGATCACCGAGGTTGCCGATGGGAGCCACGCCCTCCACGAGTGGCAGCAGGGCGACCACGACGTGATCTTGATGGACATCCAGATGCCAGTCATGGACGGTTTGGAGGCGACACGCCGGATTCGCGAGCTGGAGAGAACGCTCGGCACCCACACACCGATCATCGCGCTGACCGCGCACGCGCTTCGTGAGGACCGTGAGAAGGCGTTGGAGGCAGGTATCG
>JABDMN010000252.1 GCA_013001485.1 Acidimicrobiia bacterium | reverse complement strand
ACATCGCGTTGCGCGAGCCCGCCATCGAGCCTCTCCACAACACCAAGCCGGGCTGGTGGATGGCCCGCGAGCTTGGCCTCAAGTTGGGCCTCGACTCCTTCTTCCGCTGGGAGGACGCCACCGAGTGGATCGACAAGCGACTCGTCTCGGTCGGATCATCTGCCGAGAAGCTCCACGCCGCCGGCGGCATCATCGTCCAGGAGGGAAAGCCCTACCTGGAGGACTTCGGCGGCGACAGCCCCTTTGGCACTCCGTCCACCAAGATCGAGCTGTTCTCGCCCACCCTGGCGCTCGCCGGCTACGACCCGATGCCCCTCTACGAGCCGGTCGCCGAACCACCCGACGGGTTCTACCGGCTCCTCTACGGCCGCCACCCGGCTCACACGTTCGCCAAGACCCAGAACACGCCGCTCCTCCATGAGCTGTTCCCCGAGAACGAGGTGTGGATCCACACCTCTGAGGCCGCCACGCTGGGCGTGCATTCAGGCGAGAAGGTGTGGCTGGTGAACCAGGACGGCGCCCGCAGTGGTCCGGTACGGGTGAAGGCCACCGAGCGGATCCGCCGTGACGCCGTGTTCATGGTTCACGGCTACGGCCACAAGGCCCCCAAGATGACCAAGGCTCACAACGCCGGAGCCTCAGACACGGTCTTGCAGACCAGATACGCCCTCGACCCGATCTCCGGTGGGGCAGGGCTGCGGGTGAACTTCGTCAAGGTGGAGGCTGCGTGATGGCTCGCTACGGCATGGTCATCGACGTCGACCGCTGTGTCGGGTGCGAGGCGTGCATTGTCGCCTGCAAGACGGAGAACGAGATCCCCGTCGGCAACTTCCGTCTCCGGATGCGCGAGACGGTCGTCGGCACCTTCCCCAACCTCTCTGGTGAGTTCCGGCTCGAGCAGTGCTTCCACTGCGAGGACCCGCCATGTGTGCCTGTGTGTCCGACAGGCGCCACGTTCCAGAGCGACGACGGCATGGTGCTGCTCGACTCTTCGAAGTGCACGGGCTGTAAAGCCTGCGTGACTGCTTGCCCCTACGGGATGCGCCACATCGGCGAGTTCGGTGTGGTCGACAAGTGCACGTTCTGTGACCACCGGGTCGCAGAGGGACGTGACCCTGCCTGTGTCGAGACGTGTCCCACCGAGGCTCGTGTCTTTGGCGACCTCGACGATCTGGCCGACCCCATCAACATCGCCATCGCCCGGGCGCGCCGGGTCGACGTGGTCCGCCCTGAGACAGGGGCCAAGCCGAAGCTCTTCTACCTCAACTCCAAGTTCACCAACACCAGCGCCGAGACCGGGCACGAAACCGTGCTGTCGATCACGGGGGAGGGGCACTGATGCCCGAGGTCGACCTCACCGGTGTGAACGAGATCACTTACCCCACTCTGGAGACGTGGGAGTGGCCGGTGGCTGCGTACCTGTTCCTCGGCGGCCTGGTGGCAGGACTCATGATTCTCGGCGCCGTACTGCGTCTCCGTCGCGACCCGATATTCCGCAAAGCCATCTTCGTGGCCGACCTGTTCGCGCTGCCGCTACTCGCCTTGGGACTCTTGATGCTGTTCATCGACCTCACCAACCGGTGGAACGCCTGGCGGTTCTTCACCACGTTCCAGGTGACCAGCGCTATGTCGTGGGGCTCCTGGATCCTGCTCTTGTCGGGTGTCGTGATCGTGCTGCGGATCGCTCGGCACATACCCGCATCGATCCATTCGATGTGGTTCCAGTGGGCCAAACGGCCGATGGCCGTTGTGCGGGCATGGGCGCTCAAGGTCGACCAGAAGCTCCTCGATATCGTCACGATCGCCCTGGGAGTCGGTCTCGGCTTCTACACGGGCGTCCTGCTGTCGTCGATCGCTGCTCGTCCACTGTGGAACACCGCGGTCCTCGCCCCACTCTTCCTGGTGTCCGGGCTGGCATCCGGAGGCGCGTTCATCTGCTTGTTCATCTCACGTGAGGCGCATCACAAGCTGGTACCGCTGTCGTTGGGGCTGTGCGGTGCAGAAGGGCTGTTGCTGCTGGCCTACCTCGTGTCGTTGTGGTTTGGCACGCTCGCCACCCAGCGCGCCGGCGATGTTCTGCTTGGTGGTGGCTTCGGGTTCACGTTCTGGTTTGTGGTCGTTCTCGCCGGTCTCGGCTTCCCGTTGATCGTCGAAACGGCCGATTGGCTCCGCCGCCGCGTACCGCTGGTGGTGGAGCGAGCTGCACCGGTACTCAAGCTGGTCGGGAGTGGGGCGTTGCGGTTCGTAATCGTCTTCGCCGGACTTCAGACCTTTCTCTGACAGGAAAGATGGGGACGGAGGCATGCCTTCCGTCCGGAAAGGAACGACATGAGACACGGTCGTGGACTCAAACTGATCGGGGTCTTCCTCGTGCTTGCCCTCGTAGGCGCCGCATGCGGAGATTCCGAAGAAGCCACGGACACGACGGCAGCGACGACGACGGTGGCGACAACCACAACCGTGGCCACCTTCGATCTCGTCGCAGCTGCCGATGAGTACCTGTCGACCATCCCGGAGGGATGGCTGGCAGTTGGCGACACGGTCGCCTTCAAGGATGCAGTGGCAGCGTCGAACGCAGTCCTCATCGACGTGCGTGAGGTAGGGGAGTACGAAGAGGGTCACATCGAGGGAGCCATCAACATCCCGATCCGGACGTTGAGCGACAACCTCGACAAGATCCCCACCGATACTCAGGTGTTCATCTATTGCAAGAGCGGCTTCCGGGCAGCCTTGTCCGTGGGCGCCCTCCACATGTTGGGCTATGACAACGTGTTGGGCTACCCGCCGGGCTGGAACGGCTGGACCGCAGCCGAGGAGCCGGTGTCGACCGATGCCGTGCAGGCCAGCACCTACACGGTTCCAGACATCGACCCGACGCTGTTCGCGGCTGTCGACGACTACCTGAACGGGATCCCCGATGGGTTCCTGTCCGCCGGGAATGTCGAGGCCGTGAAGGAAGCCATCGCCGCTGGCGCCACGATCGTGGACGTCCGCACGACCGACGAGTACACGGCAGGGCACATCCCCGGAGCGATCAACGTGTCGTTGCGTGACATGGCCAACGGTCTGTCGGCAATCCCTGAGGACACCAACACGATCATCTATTGCGGGTCTGGCTGGCGTGCCGGTATGGCGCTGTCAGTACTTCAGACCCTTGGCTGGGAAAACACCAAGTCGTTTGGTGGCAGCTTCAAGGCCTGGAAGGCAGCGGAAGAGGACATCGAGACCTAAACCCACGACCACTAGGCAAACGAGAAGGGGGCCGG
>JABDMN010000250.1 GCA_013001485.1 Acidimicrobiia bacterium | reverse complement strand
CCCGCCTGCCGCCAGCCACAGCGTCGGCGACGTCCAGTCACCCCTCGTGACGAGCGTGGCGGGGCTGTCCCCGATGAGACCAGAGCCCTGGAACCCGATGATGGCCAGGAAGGCGCCGATGCCGGCCGTCACCGCGTGCTTCAGATACAGCGGGATCGCATCGAGGATCCAGGTCCTGAGCCCCGTCACCGAGATGACAAGGAAGAGGATGCCGGACACGAACACGGCACCCAGAGCGGTCTCCCACTCATAACCGCTGCCGAGCACGACCGTGAAGGTGAAATAGGCGTTCAAGCCCATGCCGGGAGCGAGCGCAAACGGCAGGTTGGCCCAGAGCCCCATGATGAGCGTGCCGACAGCGGCGGCAACACAAGTGACCGTCAGCAGCTGGGGGAAGGCGCCTTCGAAGTCGATGGCATTCGACAGGATCGATGGGTTGACGAAGATGATGTAGGCCATCGCCAGGAACGTCGTGATCCCGGCGCGCACCTCGGTCGACACCGTCGACCCCCGGTTCGAAACATGGAATCGATCATCGAGCCATCCACCCGATCCCGATCCTCGGACGCGATCGATCGTCTTTGCCACCGGCTTCCTCCTCATTGGCTGGCGCCGCGAAGCTAGAGAGTCGGTGCTTTCGCTCGCCAGTGCGCGAAAAAGGTCGCTGACAGGCCGACGGGTCGAACCACCCTTCTCCCGACCGTCACTCCCGGCCCCAGACAGACACGCACCCGGTTCGGGCATCGCTGGTCCGTGGCCCGGGCTTCGTATCGAACCACCCTCTCCCCCAACCCCCGTCTCCCGTAGACGGGCGAGGGGGGCAGGTCGCATCAGATCAGGTGGAACTCGGTCTGACGGCCGTCGAGGAATCGGACGGCCTCGCCGTCGAAAATGGCGTCCTCCTCGAGCATGATCGAAACCGCGCCGCCGAACTCCGGCACCTCCACCCTGGCCATCAACTCGATCGAATAGGCAGTGGCTGGGTGGACCGGGTAGTCGCCGGCACCGGGAACACCGTCCTGCTGGTCCCACAAGCCGATGGCCGGCCCGGCTCCGTGCCCGTGATTGCCGATCGGGTGCGAGTAGATCAGGCCGTCGATGTTTGCTGCCGAGGCGGCTTTGCGGGTAGCGGCGAGGATCTCGTTGCCCGTTCTCCCGGTCGCGAACTCCGCCATGAGCAAGTCCTGAAGCCGATTGCCGGTTGCCAGTGCCGACACCAACCCGGCCGGTGGCCCGACTTCACCCTCGCGGAGCACGTAGGCGTGCTGCTGCTGGTCGGTCATGAGGCCGAGATAGGAAATGCCGAAGTCGATGTGGACCAGATCGCCGGCGTGGATCACCCCACCGTCGAGTTTGGTCGAGAAGGAGTCTGGGGCCACCGAACCGGGTCGTTGAACGTCGACCGTGGGGTGGAACCACGACTCGAGCCCGGCGTCGGCCACGGTCTGACGCAACCACCAGGCCACGTCGTCGGTGGTGGTCTCGCCGGGTGTGACCACCTCTCGTGACAGGGCCCGCCTCAAGAAGCCGTGCGCGGCAGCGCAGTTCGCAGCGAGTTGCTCGACTTCGACGGGGAGCCGCGTCTCGAACCAACCGACGGCGAGCCGCTCGCCCGACACGAGACGAGTTCGCAGCTCATCAGGCAGGGCAGCAGACAACAGACCATGCTCGGTGTGGCTGAGCCCGTCACCCACCGCGTACGTGTCCCCCACGCTGATTGCCACGGCCGCTGGTCCGGCGGCTGTGAGCAGCTCGGCGAGCCGGGCGTACTGGTCGGGCTCGACCGCCGGATCCCAGGCGGCTTCGAATAGACCAGGGATGTCGTAGCGGGACACGGTCAGACGCTGCATCGCCGGACCGGATCGGAGAAACAGGAGAATCGTGCGACGTCGAGCCGAGAGCCAGGTCGCCGGCAGCATCGACCCCACCACCGGATCCTCGTTGTACTCGCGGGCGATCAGCACCCAGGCATCGATTCCCTCCCGTTCCATGAGCGCAGGAACGATGGTGTCGAGGCGGTGTTGGAGCCTGACGTCGAGGAGGTCGGCGCGGTCGCGAAGCGGGAGAACGTCCACAACACGATGGTAGGACGCGGCGGGACCCGCCAGAGGGCGGGTCCCGGTCGGTGGAGGTGGGGGGAGTCGAACCCCCGTCCTTCGTGATTTCCCCATCGGCATCTCCGAGCGCAGCCGGCAGATGGTTTCGGTGACCAGGGACCCCACCGGCAAGTGTTCCCTGGGCCTATCCGGGGTTGTCTTGGCCCGCCGGTCCCGGAATCCCGGCGGGAGCGTCCTGCATTGCGATGCCCGGATCCGGCGAGGCAGGCTCCCCCCGGGCGGACAGGCCGGTTATTTAGGCGGCCAGTGCGAAGTTGTCTTCGGCACTCATTGTTGGTTTCCGGCTGTTTAACGAGGCTCCGGAGACCTCGGCTCGCTTCCAACAGTTCAACTCACGAAGTCGAAACCAGATCACCCCCATTGGTTCGTCGATCGCCTCAAGGGTAGTAACCGTGCGAGGCGAAGAGAACAGTCCCTAGTCGCTAGTCCCTAGCCGGGGTCTTGCCAGGGACCAGGGACTAGGGACTAGGGGCTCATCGGACTACCGGTATTGGGCCTCAGGGTTCATACTGGGCTCTCATCTGCCGATAAGGACACACCATGGACACCGAGGACACCACTGAGGCCACAGAAGACGTCACACACGACGTCGCGCCCGTAGAGGCGCAAGATGTCGTGAC